>JAJDZM010000030.1 GCA_022824615.1 Candidatus Binatia bacterium
GCAGCACCCCCAGTCGAGTCATCCGCAGCGGCGGTCTTCCCCGGCTCATTTCACTCGCCCCGAACCTGCTGCGACCGAACGCGCTGCGTCTCGCCAAAAACCACCTCAACCTTTTGCCGGGTAAATTCGTTCCGGTAGGCCTCTGGGGGGGGGGGAAGCGGATTGGCCTTTCTCACCGCGCGCATTGCGGATTCATCGAAAACAACATCGCCGGACCGTTCGGCCAACTCCACCCCGACAACCTCGCCATTAGCCAGGATACCGAACCGTACCACTGCCGTAAGACCAGACTTGTGCTCAGCGACGATCCAACTCTGCTTCACCCGCCACTTCACCTCTTGCGTGTATAAAATAAAGGGCAGGCCGCGCAACGTATCACCACCTCCGCCCCCCCCGGACGCCGAGGTTGAAGGAGAGGTCTCGGTGGTTTGACGCCGGTCAGCCTGTACCCTCTGCCGGACCTTTTCCAAGGCCGCCACGATCTGCTGATCACGGTCTTCGGCGCTCAGGCGCTGTTCTTCAAGCTCTTTGGGAGACGAGGATTGTGGCGGCGATTTTTTCGCTTGCTCGGGTTTTTTGGCCTGAGGCTTTTTTACTGCCGTTTTTAACGGTGCCTTTTTGGGCGGCGGTTTTTTCTTCGAGGCTATTTTCACACTCTTTTTCTTTTTGGGCTTGACTACTTTGGGTTTCTTTTCTGTTTTTGGTTTCTGAGACTCGACTTTCGGCGGCTGTGGCTTGGGTTTTGGTAAGGGCGCAACAGCCGCGGATTCTACCTTCTTGGGGCGGGGAGCTGGCGGAGGCTCTGGGGTGAGCCTCAGGGCAGCCGGAACAACCAAAGAAACGGTATAGCTTTGGGGCGTCCAGGGCTTTGACTGAGGCGGGTCGGCAGCAGAGACCAGAGCCAGGAGCAGCCCGGCATGGAGCAGCCCGGAAAGCATCACCATACGACCGAGCCGCCTATCCTGAGGCGGAGTATCGGGCGGGTTCAGATTTTTTTGGTTTTTTTTGCTCACGGCTCAGGATTCGTTTTGTTGTGTGCGGTGACCTGTCGGGAGTGGCTCGGTTACCATGCCAAGCTTGGCTATACCCGCGCTCCGTATGGCGGCCATGACCGCAACGACCTTGCCATACACAACATCTTTATCTGCTCGGAGATAGACGGTCCGACCTGGCCGCAGCTTCACAATTGCAGTCAGTTTTTCACCCAAGGCGACAATATCGAGGGGCGTATCGTTCAGGTGGACACGCCCCTCCCCATCTATTGCCACAACCAACTGCTCCTCCGTGTCAGAGACAAGGGGGCCGGCTTCTACGGCGGGCAACTCGACGTTGACGCCTTGCTGCAGGATAGGTGCAGTCACCATAAAGATGACGAGCAGGACCAGCATGACATCAACAAAAGGGGTCACATTGATGTGTGAGATGCTGCCTTCATCGTACTGTTCAAAAGCCATAGTCTGGCATCTCCTCGTCTAGAGAAAGTGACGTTCGGCAATGTTGAGGAATTCAGCCGAGAAATTCTCCATGTCCGTTGCAAGGACGCGGACCTTTCGACTGAAGTGATTATACGCCATCACCGATGGAATCGCAGCGGCAAGCCCGAGCGCGGTTGCAATCAGCGCCTCAGCAATGCCGGGCGCAACGGCTTGAATGGTCGAGGTTCGAGTCAGGCTCAAGCCCCGGAAGGCATTCATAATACCCCAGACTGTTCCAAAGAGACCAATAAATGGCGCGGTGCTGGCCGTTGTGGCCAAGAAAGTCAGCGCGCGCTCCAAACGGGTCACCTGCTCGCGCACGGCCCGGCGCATAGCGCGCTCGATATTGTCAATTCCGCCTTCTTCCGGAATGGTCAGCGAAACAGGGTCAGTCGCTTCTTCAGGTGCCTTTTTCGTCCGGGTGAGCCGCAGGAGTTCTTGATAGCCCGCTCGAAAGACCTGGGCCAGCGGACTCTCCTTCATTTCAAGGGCCGCAGTGTGAATAGCAGGGAGATTCTTGGTTTCCCAAAATATCGTGGTAAAGCGCTCAGACTCCCGCCGGGCTTGACGCAGTTGGCGGAATTTATAAAGCATGATGCCCCAACTCACGATGGAGAAGCCCAAGAGGATATAGAGGACGGCCAGGACCACCGGTCCTGCGCCTGTCACCATATCGATAATGCTGTGGGGCTGCCGAAACGGAACATCGGCTTGAATCGCAAAACGCCCAAGAAAACCATCCATAATCCGCTACCCACCCTCCACACATATCGGTTGGCACATAATTGGGGGCTTCGGTTCCTCTTGTGATCGGGGAAGCCTCAAATCATAATCATTGATTGGTAGGACTAATATATGAGGGGAATCGAGTCAATCGTTTTCCTGAGGTCAACTGTTTTCCCGTGACGGGCTTTCACCGGACACGAAAGTATGAAAGAAGACTCGGCAAGTCACTACTATATAGAAGAGGCGACCATGGCGATACGTGTAGGAATCAATGGATTTGGCCGTATTGGACGCAACGTTTTTCGTGCCAGTCTCAACGAACCCGAACTTGAATTTGTTGCCATTAATGACATCACAGATGCTAAAACCCTGGCGCATTTGTTGCGCTATGATTCTGTCCACGGCCAGCTTGACGCTGATATTATTGCCGAAGACAACGTCTTAAGCGTCAATGGCAAAAGGATTGAGATCATCCAAGAGCGTGATCCAGGCAAGCTGCCCTGGGGGAAGCTTGGTGTCGACATCGCTCTGGAGTCAACCGGCCTGTTTACCGCCCGTGAGCAGGCGTCATTACACCTGTCGGCTGGCGCCAAAAAAGTTATTATTTCTGCACCGGCTAAAAATCCTGACATTACGGTCTGCTATGGTGTCAACCATACGAATTACGACCCGGCCGCACATCACATCATCTCGAATGCGTCGTGTACGACAAATTGTCTCTCTCCCGTGGCCAAAGTCCTGCACCAATCTTTTGGTATCACGCATGGCCTGATGACGACCGTCCACGCCTATACCAACGACCAGCGCATCCTGGACCTGCCCCACTCGGACATTCGTCGAGCACGAGCGGCGGCACAGTCGATGATTCCGACCTCGACCGGTGCTGCCCGGGCCGTGGGCGAAGTGCTCCCGGAACTCAAGGGGAAACTCGACGGCATGGCCGTCCGTGTCCCCACCGCGAATGTCTCGGTCGTCGATCTGGTCGCTGAACTTGGCAAAACCGTCTCGGCCGACGCAGTCAACGCTGCCATGCGCACCGCAGCCGAAGGGCCGCTCAAGGGTGTATTACAATATTGCGAGGAAGAGCTGGTCTCCGTTGATTTCAACGGAAATCCCCATTCGTCGATTTTTGACTCGGCCCTCACCAAGGTGATGGACGACAATTTTGTGAAAGTCCTCTCCTGGTACGATAATGAGTGGGGATTCTCCAATCGTATGCGCGATATGGCCCTGTTCATTGGGAGCCAACTCTAGAGAATTCCATGGCCACGCGGCTCCCCCTTATTGCCGGCAACTGGAAAATGCATAAGACGCCGGCTGAGACGGCTGAACTGCTCTCAGCCCTAGTCGCGCGGCTGCCTGCGACGCTCTCGGATCGGGAGGTTGTGGTCGCTCCCCCCTTTACCGCTTTGGAAGCCGCGGCTAGAGCGCTCCGTGGCAGCCCGATCCGTCTCTCAGCCCAGAACCTCCACGCAGAGACATACGGCGCGTTCACCGGCGAGGTGTCCGGTCCAATGCTGAAGGCGGTTGGCTGCCAGTACGTTATTATTGGGCATTCGGAACGTCGCCAGTATTATGGAGAAACCGACGAACAGGTCGCCCAAAAAGTCAAAGCCGCCCAGCGGGACGGCCTGACTCCCATCATGTGTATGGGAGAAACTTTGGCCGAGCGTGAACGTGGTGATATGTTTAGCGTGATCTCGCGTCAGATTCGTGCCGGCCTGGCAGGTCAGACCGGCCAAGCCATTGCGACCCTTGTCCTGGCCTATGAGCCAATCTGGGCCATTGGTACAGGGAAGACCGCTTCGCCGGAGCAGGCCCAGGAGGTACACGCGACCATTCGGCAGACGCTCGGCGAACTCGCCGGTCAGTCCAGCGCCGCCACGGTTCGCATTGTATACGGCGGCAGCGTCAAGCCGGATAACGTTGATGGACTGTTGGCCCAGCCTGATATTGATGGCGCGTTGGTTGGCGGAGCCAGCTTGCAAGCGGACTCATTTGCCCGTATCGTTCACTTTGAGTAGGATATGCTCCCATGATGTATACTGCCCTGATTGGTCTGCATGTTTTCGCCTGTATTTTTCTGATTGCGGTTGTTCTTTTACAAACCGGCAAAGGTGCTGACATGGGGGCCGTTTTTGGCGGCGGCTCAAGCGAAACCGTCTTTGGCAGTTCCGGAGCAGGCAATTTTCTGACCAAGCTGACAACCGGCATCGCCATCCTTTTTATGTTGACCTCGCTGGTCATGACCTATGGGCTCGCACGTCAAACCTCGCAGAGTTTGTTCGACGACGTTCCTGCCCCAACGGTCCCCCAAGAGGCAACCGACGGGATGCCTCCGGCTGACACAGCGGAAGGCCAAGTCTCAGACGCTCAATCTGTCGCCCCTCCGCTGACCGAGACCGAGGCAGGGGCAGAAACGGAACGTGGAACGGAAGCCACCTCAGAATCGGCAGCGCCAGGGGTATCCGAAAGCGAAGAGCCGCGGGCCGAAGCACCAGCGGCAACACCGAGCAATTAATCCTCGAGAGCGCCGGGTGGAACTCGTGTGCCGCGTGCGCTGCGCAGGGCCTTAGACGAGCGCAAATTGGCCCAAGCCGCCCGACACCGACTCGGCCTTACATGATCTTGCAGAAGTAGACATACAGGAGTAGCGCATGTCTCATACTCACGCGGTCGTCATTGGTGGCAGCATGGCTGGCT
>JAJDZM010000249.1 GCA_022824615.1 Candidatus Binatia bacterium
CACCCTGGGGCAGCATGTCCGGGCCGTGGCGACCGTGTCGGACGGCAGCGCCGCGGACCAGCGCAACCGTGAGATGTTCGAGGAGAGTACGCGCATACTCCTCCAGTGCTGGCAGCAGGAGTCCGTGGCGACCAAGCAGCCGCATTACGAGATCCCGTATCCGTATGAAACCGGTGTGCAGGGCTACCCGGCGCGTAAGAGTATCGAGGCTGCCGGCGCGCCGGGGGAACTCGGGCCCGACGGCGCCATTCGCCGCGTGAGCGTGGTGCCGAGTCCGTATAGCGACCCCTATCCGCGGGTGTTCGTCCCGATGAGCGGGAGCGCCGCCTCGGTTCCCTTTCTGGCCCAGCACGGTTTCCGACCGACCTATTTCACTGCACTTGAGACCCTGGTGAACTTCGCCACGCTGTATGTTGAAGAGGGCCGGGCGGTCGGCAAGGATTATCCGTTGGGTGCCCGACAGAATATCGCGCGCTGGATTCATCTGGGGCGCGACGAACAGGAATTTACCGACAAGCTGCTGCGCTACGATTACGAAATGTGGGTCCAACACTACTCGACATTCTACGCTGGCATCCCCAAGTTCGACACCCAGGCGGCTACGCTCCAGGGCATGAAGGAGAGCGGTATTTTTCTGGGCGGAACCGTGGAGCAGCTGAAAGCGGAATGGCGTCATATTTATGCCTCGCTGCCGTGCGAGTACATCACACTCATCTGGCACTACGCGCACTGCCCCAAGGAACTCATGCTGGAAGAACTGGGCGTGTTCATGACCGAGGTGTTGCCCGAGCTGGACGCCCCGGCTCTGGACGACTGATCGCGGTCGGCCTGCGTGGCGAGTGCCCTGCTTGCCGGCTGAGAAAGCCATGACACGCATCAGCTCCGCACCCTCTCTGCAACAGCTCGATGGCCTCACTTCGTTTGAGCGAGCGGTTCGCCAACCTCTGATGCTCGGGCTGTTCATGCCCCACCAACAAGGTGCCTGGACACCATCGAAGGCTCCCCGGAAGACCTCGTGGACCTTCGAGTACAACGCCGAACTCGCGGTCCGCGTTGATGAGGCCGGCTTTGACCTCATCTTTGCCCTTGCCACCTGGCTCGGCAAAGGTGGCTATGGGGGTGACATTCATTTTCGTGAGCACTCAATTGATCCCTTTATCACCAGTGCCGCACTTGCTCCGCTGACCCGCAATGTCCTGCTCATCTCAACGATCCATGTCCTCTACGGCTGGCATCCCTTACACATTGCGAAATATGGAGCTGTCATCGACCATATCAGTCATGGCCGCTGGGGCCTGAATGTCGTAACCGGCTATCGGCCGGACGAAGCCGGTATGTTTGGCCGTGAAGCATTTCCACACAATCAACGCTACGCCATGGCGGATGAATTCACGACCGTGATGAAGCGGCTGTGGACTGAGGACAACAACCTCGATTATGCCGGCGAGTGGTACAAGACGGCCGGCGCTTTTGTTGCGCCCAAACCCGTGCATGGCTTGCCCGTCCTGGTCAGTGCCGGCTCGTCGCCGGCGGGTATGGACTATGCCACCAGTCACGCGGATATCATCTTTGCGACTTCGCCCACGGGAGCTGACCCGGACAAGGCTTGCACATCCTTACCCCAACGTATTGTGCCTATTAAGACGCAAGCCCGGAAAAAGGGCCGAGAGGTCAAGATTCTTGTCAATCCGCATGTGATTTGTCGCCCAACCGAGCAAGAGGCCCAGGCGTGGTATAAGCGGATTCGGGATGAACGTGATGAGGTGGCAGTTACCAACTTCTTCAACGCCTTCATGGGTGGGGACCAGTCTTCGTGGCGTCAGCATAGCGCGCTCGAGTGGGCAGTTGGGGGCAATCTCCATCTTGTGGGGACACCGGAAATGATCGTGGAGTGGTTCGTCCGCCTGCGTCAGGCCGGCGTAGACGGAGTGCAGGTCAATTTCTTCGACTTCGGGCCAGACCTCGACTACTTTATCAGCACGGTTTTGCCCCTTATGCAGCAAGCCGGCTTGCGCCATGCAATGCCAAAGGAGGAGAGAGGTGGTGAATCGCACGGCAGAATCAATGCAGCCCCTCGCAGATGTCAGAGTGATTGAGTTTTGCAATGTGGCGGCCGGTCCTTTTTGCGGCATGCTGTTCGCGGATTTTGGTGCGGACGTGGTGAAGGTGGAGTCACGGCAAGGTGACACTCTGCGTCAATGGCCGCCGATAACGGACGGGTTTAGTGAGAACTTTGCCTCACTCAATCGCAATAAGCGTTCTATCGCGTTGAATTTGAAAGACGCGACCGATAACGACGTGGCGTGCCGATTGATCCGGAGCGCGGATGTTGTGATCGAGAACAACCGGCCTGGGGTGATGGAGCGTCTCGGGCTCGGCTATGAGGACTTCGCCGAGGCGCACCCTCAGCTGATCTACTGCTCACTGTCGGCCTTTGGTCAAAGTGGCCCGCGTGCCCAGCAGGGCGGCTTCGATGTTACGCTCCAGGCGATAGCCGGGATCATGAGCGTGACCGGAGATCCGAATGGAGCGCCCGTCAAATGCGGGGTTCCGTTAGCGGACTTTGCCGCCGGCCTGTACGCCGCCTTTGCCGTCTCGTCCTTGTTGACCCGAGTCCGGGCGGGTGGACCTGGAGGCTATATTGACGTCCCGATGATGGGCGTGAGCATGGCCATTGCCGCCCTCCAAACCAGTGAATTTTTTGGGACTGGAAAAAATCCTCGGAAACTCGGTGCGGCGCATCCCCGGAATGCGCCCTATGACCTGTTTCGGGCCAGGGGCGGCAATTTTGTGCTGGCCGCCGGCAACAACAAGCTGTGGCAGATCGTCTGCGAGGAGGTCGGCCAGCCGGACCTGGCGGTTGATCCTCGGTTTCTCACGACGACCGATCGCGCGGCCAACCAGACGGTGCTGAAAGAAATTCTCGAAAAGGTCTTCATCACCCGTACTGTGGCCGACTGGCTTGAAACCTTTGAAAACCGAGGGGTGCCGTGTGGCCCCACCAACACATACTCCGAAGCCTTGTCAGACGCGCAGGTTGTCGAGATGGGGTGGGTCCAACCGTTAACGCTCCCCAACGGGGCAACCACCCGGACTTTTGCTTCACCACTCCGGATAAACGGAGAGGCTCCGTCGATTCGCCGCGGGCCGCCTGATCTGGATGAGCATCGCCCCGAGCTATTGAACGAGCTTCACCGGGAGCGTTCTTAATTCCGAAACGAGCACATAGACCGTCTCTCGTCCATGCCCGTCAAGAAACCTTCCAACGCCTTGACCAGAGGTCGGGCAAAACGCGCGCTTCAGGTCGGCTCGCTTGCGACTGCGGTCAGCGGGAGCTACGCCTGGAACGCCCTGAAACAGCCCTTCCAATCGGCGGATGAAAAAGAGCAGGAGCTGTTTGAGTTGCATCTCAAAAACGCGCTGAAGATTGTGGAAGGCTCCCAGGAACTCCGTGGCGCATTCATGAAGCTGATTCAAATGCTGAGCATGCGCGGCGATCTCTTTCCGATGGAGGTCCTCGACATTCTCGCGGTCGTCCAGTCGTCCGTCCCGCCGATGGATTATGAGCTCATCCGAGCCCAGGTTGAAAATGAGCTTGGAAAAGAGCCGGAACATCTCTTTCGGCGCTTTGATAAAAAGGCGTTTGCCGCAGCCTCGCTTGGACAGGTCCACCGGGCACGACTTTGGAGTGGCGCAGAGGTGGTGGTGAAGGTTCAATATCCTGGGGTTGACGAGACCGTGGAACAGGACCTCAAGAACCTGAAGGCGTTGCTCAGCGCTTTGACTCTCGTCCTTCGCGATGTCATGCGCCAGAACTTTGATGCGACTGAGCTCTATCAGGAAATGGAGGAACGCCTGCGAGAAGAGCTCGATTATATCAATGAAGCCAACAATATCGCGATTTTTCAGCGTCTCTTCGCCGGAGATGACGAGGTCATCATTCCCCGTGTCTATCCGGATTTCTCCTCGCGGCGGATCTTAACTCTGGAATTTATCGAGGGCTACAAATTCAATGATGTGTTAGCGCTTGGCGTTGACCGAGATCTCAAGGACTGGGTGGCGGTGAAGTATTTTGAGATTACCTGGCGGCAGATATGTTCTTTTGGGGTGCTCCATACTGATCCGCACCCTGGGAATTATCTGATTACCTACCATCCCAAGATTGCCATACTGGACTTTGGCAGTGTCCGCCTTTTCCCGGATGAGATTCGAGCCGGCTATCGGCGGTTGGCGCAAGCCATTTTAGAGCGAGACGAAACAACCATGGCGCGGTGTTTTCTTGAACTCGGCTATCTTGATCCCGGTGATGATCCTGAGCCGCTCTTTCGGACCATGTATCTTATTTTCGAGCCTGTCTTGGAAGACCGCCCCTATGACCCACATGATTTTCATGCGGCGGAGAAGGCCAGGGAGGTGACGAATATCAGTCTTCAGCATCGAATATTCAAGACGCCTGGGCATCGGCTCTTCTTGGTTCGGGCATTGCTTGGCCTTGAGTCGTACGTGCAGCAATTCGGGACGGTGACCAACTGGCACCGGATTTTTCGGCAGTGCGTGACAGCAGACTCAAAAACGAAAAGGCGGAAGAAAGCGAGAAGGACTTGACGGAGCCTAGGACGACTCGCGAGGCCCAACAGCGTGGTCGCCAACGGACGTTACCCCTTCACACCCTTGTCGGCCTCGAGAATATAGCAGCGGAGAATCGAGAGTGAGGATTTCCATGCGGATCACACACTTTGCAATCAGCGGAGCGATCCTCTTCCTCTTGACCCAGACCCTGGCAGAAACCGCGCCCAAGTCGATGCCGGGCATGGAGCCGTTTCCGGCGGCAGTTCAGCAACAGCTCGACCGGACCCTCCAGGCGAAAGGAGACGCGTATACGCCTCGAACCCAGCATCTCTTTGAAGATGGTCGTCCGCATTATACGAACCGGCTTATCCTTGAACCCAGTCCCTATCTTCTCCAGCATGCCCACAATCCGGTCAATTGGTATCCGTGGGGAGATGAGGCCTTTGCCCGCGCAAAAAAAGAGAACAAACCCGTCTTCCTGTCCATCGGCTATTCGACCTGTCACTGGTGCCATGTGATGGAGCGGGAGTCTTTTGAAGAGACGGCGATTGCCGAATTCCTGAACCGCCACTATATCGCGATCAAGGTTGACCGTGAACAACGGCCGGACGTGGATGGCGTTTATATGGCCGCCGTACAAATGTTGACCGGACGGGGCGGTTGGCCCCTGACCGTGTGGCTCACTCCTGATCGCAGCCCCTTTTATGGCGGCACCTACTTCCCGCCACGCGACGGGGTGCGTGGGCAACGGACCGGACTGCTCACCCTGCTGTCCCGATTGCAAGCGGCCTATCACCAAGAGCCGGATCAAGTGGCCACAGTAGCGAAGAAACTGACGCAGGATATTCAGGCTGCCCTTGTGCCAGAAGAGTCTATCCCGGAGGCGTCAACGGAGCACCCGACCCAGACCGTTTTGACGCAGGCGGCCGAACAGTTTACAGCACGTTTTGATACGCAGTACGGGGGCTTTGGCCGGGCGCCGAAATTTCCACGCAGCGTCACCTTGGAATTCCTCCTCCGCTATAGCCGCCGGACCAATAACCCCAAGGTTCGGAACATGGTGGTGCAGACCCTGGAAGCCATGGCGGCCGGTGGGATATACGACCAGGTCGGTGGCGGATTTCATCGCTATGCCACAGATCAAAAATGGCGCGTGCCGCATTTTGAGAAAACGCTGTACGACAACGCGCTGCTCGCCGTCGCCTATCTTGAAGGGTATCAAATCGCCGGACGGGAAGATTTCGCCCACGTCGCCCGTGAGGTCCTGGAGTATCTCGACCGCGAGATGAGCGCACCGGGCGGTGGATTTTACTCGGCCACGGATGCCGATAGCGGCGGCGAAGAGGGGAAATTCTTTACCTGGACGCTACCCGAACTCGCCCAGCTCCTGAGTCAAAAACAGCTCCGGCTGGTCCAGCCCCATTATGGCGTGACGCTCCAGGGGAATTTCGAGGGCGTGAATATTCTTCATATTGCGCGCCCGCTTGAGACGGTGGCAAAAGAAATGGGCCTCACCCTGGATCAGGCGCGACGTGAGCGCCGAGCTGCCCGGGCGATTCTCTACCGAGCGAGACAGCAGCGTCATGCGCTGCATACAGACACCAAGGTGATTGTGGCGTGGAACGGCCTCGCCATTTCGGCGTTTGCCAAAGGGGCGCATATCCTGAAGGTTCCCGACTACGCCACGCGAGCACGGCGCGCCGCGACGTTTCTTCTGACTCAGCTAAAACGAGACGGGCGGCTGCGACGCAGCGCATTGGGCGCACGGATCGGTGGGGAGGCTTACCTCAATGATTATACCTGTCTCATTGCCGGCTTGCTCGATCTCTACGAGGTGACCTTTGAACTGCGCTGGCTACAGGAAGCTATTGCTCTCCAAGCGATACAGGACTCCCACTTCTGGGATAATAAAAACGGGGGCTACTTCCTGACCGCAGATGATGCCGAGCAACTCCTTGCCCGTGAAAAGCCTGCGTACGACGGCGCTGAACCGTCTGGCAATGCGGTGGCAGCGCACAATCTGCTACGACTTGCGGAATGGACCATGAATGTCAGCTATCGCCAGCGCGCGCAACGCTGTCTCCAGGCATTTACTTCGGAGTTGAAGCAGCGCCCGACCAGCATGCCGCGTCTGCTCAGTGCGCTCGATTTTTTTCTGGGCCGGCCGAAAGAAATTGCGATTGTCAAGGCGTCAACAGACGATACGGTTGAGCCTTTCTTAGAGCAACTGCGCCGACACTTCCTGCCGAATCGTGTCCTTACTATTGTGACGCAGGGAGACGAACTCGCCGCTCACCAGCAGGTCGTTCCGTGGCTTGAGGCGAAGCGGGCAATCAAAGACAAAGTGACGGCCTACGTGTGTGAACAGCACGTCTGCTCTCTACCGACGGCCGATCCGGGGATATTTGCGAAACAGCTTGCCACGACGCTGCCGCTGTCTGTCGTCCCCTGACTTCGGGCGGAGTCACCCTCCGCCCGGTGAAGAATAAACCCCAGCAGACCTCGGGTTACTCTCGGGAGAGTGGGGCCACTCGCGCTTCCTGCTGGAGCCGGGTCATGCCCTCTCTCGGACCAGCCAGGATGAGCGTATCGTCCTCCCGGAGGGGCTGGTCCGGCTGGGGGAGACGGTCTTCATGGCCGGACGCCGCCGTGTTGCGGATGGCCAGCACGGTTATGCCATAGCGGACACGCAGGTCCAGTTCCTGCAGGGTTTTCTCCCGAAAAGGAGCCGGGACCGGCAGGGCCATGATCGTATATTGGGACGGCATCGCCAGCGTTCCTTCGTCCTGCGCAGTCGGGTCCGGCAGCGTCCCGAGAAATTCTTTGCGCAGGACTTCTCGGTCATAGACCTCAAGCAGGTCGGTCTGGGTAATAACACCAATCACCTGGGTGCTGGTTGCATCCGTCGTGACCGGGAGGCAATCGAGTTGGGTCTCGCGGAATTTGCGTAAACATGCTGACAGGGGTTCGTGCATATGGGCGACGGTGTGGACCGGACGCGCCATGTCACGCGCGACGACGAGGCCATCAAGCCCCCCTTCGTTGAGGAAGGTTTTGATGTCGTGTAACGAAATCACGCCGCTGAGTTGATCGCCGGGGCTGACGGTATAGTAGTATGGATCGGGCGAGCCGAGTACGCGGCTCACGACCTGTTGAAACGCCGTATCGTCCGATAGCGTCGGAGCTGGAGCATGCATGACATCCGCGACCTGAAAGGAACGCATCACCGTCTCTTCCCGACCCAATGAGAGGGAAACGCCCCGGCGGGCGAGTTTGAGCGTGTAAATCGAGTGAGGATGGAGATAGCGCGCCGTCACGGTACTCAGGGTGCATGCAATCATCACCGGAAGGATAATCTGGTACCCATCGGTTAACTCAAACAGCATCAGAATGGCGGTCACCGGTGCGTGCGTTGTCCCGGCAACAACCGCACCCATACCAATCATGGCATAGGCTGCCGGCGTGGCGGTAATGTCTGGAAAGACGAAGTGGACGAGTTGCCCGAAGAGTCCCCCTGCGACCACCCCAAGAAAGAGCGACGGCGAGAAAATCCCCCCTGAAGCGCCGGACCCCAACGTTGTGCAGGTCGCAAGGAGCTTGAGCAAAAAGAGGAAGATCAGCATCTGCCAGGCGGTGGGCTCGTGCAGGAGACGAGACATGGCTTCAAAGCCCGTCCCGTACACCTCCGGTGCGATAAGTAGCAGCCCGCCCACACACAGGCCACCTACGGTTGTTCGGAAGAGGGGCGGAATTGAGCTGCGTTCAAACAGGTCTTCGCTTTTATACAGCGCCCGGATAAACCCCACGGCAACCAGGCCCATCAGCATGCCGAGTACGGCGTATAGTGGGACTTCCCCGTAGTGAACCAAGGTGTACTCCGGGACGATAAAGGCGGGTGCATCTCCGAGATAGGCCCGGGAGACGGCGGTGGCTAACACCGAGGAGAGTACGATGGGCGCGAAGGTCGGAATGGAAAAATTCCCCAGAATGACTTCGAGTGCGAAAAACGCTCCGGCAATCGGCGCATTAAAGGTGGCAGCAATACCGCCCGCTGCCCCACAGCCGACCAGGGTCCGGATGCGTTCCGGGGAGAGACGGAGGATTTGTCCGAACGTCGAGCCTAGGGCCGACCCGATTTGGATGACCG
>JAJDZM010000095.1 GCA_022824615.1 Candidatus Binatia bacterium
GATTGAGCGCTCCTTCAATCGGCTCAAACACTGTCGCCGCCTTGCCACCCGCTATGACCGCAAAACCGCCCACTTCCTCGCTTTCTTACATCTCGCCGCCTTCGCCCTTTGGCAGAACTAAATGTCGAGTCAGCCTAGGTCTGGGTTTTTTCTGAGCTTCCGTACCGCTGTTTGCCGAGAGACTATCCCTTTCTCGACCGCTTCAGCAATCATGAGGCGATGCAAAACTTCTGCAAGGTTCACCGTGGCCGTATACCCTACCAACTCACGACGGGCGCAACCTTCCAGAAACGTTTTACATTCCGGTGACCGTCCACCAAAGTGACAGATAAAGATATTGGCATCGATGAAGAGGCGGTCTCCATTTTGGAGATCAGCCAAGGTCATATTCCAATTCTTTGTCTTCTGCGACCCAGCGTAGAGTTTGTGGATCGAGGGAGACCGTCGCCCAGGTACTCTGGACAGTCGCTAGCGCTTGATGGTCATTCTGCATGTCAACCGTGAGGGCGTCGGCCGGTTGGTCCGCTGTCGCTTCAAACTCGGCCTCTGTCAGTCAGCGGACATTCCCTGAAGCAGCGTCTCGACTGTCGGCGTAAGAGCTTCTGCCAACAGATGGCGGATAGCGTCAGCATCTCTCCGAGCTACGCTCTCACGCAACCGCCCTTCAACCGCGGGAGAGAGTCCGAGGGTGATGCGCATATCAGATCCTTTCTTCATCCAAGGCTTACAAGACCACCGGGAAGGATAATTGGGTTCAGTACGATTAGCCTTTTATGGGTAGTCTTCGTAGATACCCTCACGATTTTTGGTGTTGGCACCACGCTGTTCTGCACGGAGTTCCAAAGCCCGCCGACAAGCTTGGAGAGCAAGTTCGGGTTTGCCCCGCTCTTCCACATTCTTCGCAAACTGCTCGCAGTCCTCGGGAGACTTCAGCCGGGCGACTCTCTCATCCATCAGTTCCTTCAAAATGGCCAACTACGCATATTACGTCACCGGCTCTAACACCACCACTGGAATCTCCCGCTCGGTCTTGGCCTGATAGTCAATATAGGGCGGATAAATGGCCGCCATTTTTTCCCACAGCGCAACGCGCTCTTCTCCGCTGGTAGTCCGTGCTTTGGCCTTAAAACGTCGGGCCTGCACCTGCACTTCAACATCCGCGTTGGCGGCCAGGTTCAGATACCAGCCGGGATGTTTGGGGGCACCGCCTTTGGACGCGACCACAATATAATTCCCATCAGCCTCGCCATAGATTAAGGGCATGATACCTGTCTTGCCTGACCGACGACCCGTTGTGGTTAGCAACAGTGTCGGGAGGAGCCCTGGGCCGCCAACCGGCGCAGAGTCCCACATATGCCCGTCAGCGCCATCCGTATCGAGGTAGCGCTGTAAATGGTCGGCAATCCAGCTTGGCAGATTATCCGGTATTTTGACCTCGCTCATACTATCCTCCTTGTCCTTCGGTTCATTGCTTTACACCCTGAGACTCACTGCTCCGGCAGGTCTTCCAACAGCAGGGTCCGAGCGGCCATGATGACATGCTTTTCGACCCCGTTCCGTCGATGTTCGTTCGCTTCCAAAAATTCCTTGCTTTCCACCATATCAATGAAGGCAGCTCGATTGGGATAGTAGACAAGGATCGCCCAGTCCCAGTCCACATCACCACCCTCCTGCAGAGCTGCTTCGGCGACCGGCCCGGCCCACAGCACCCGCCCGCCTCGCGCCTCAACGAGTTTCTGGACTGGTTTGGTGTACCGGGCGTAGGCTTCCCGGCCGGTTCCATCACCGTCAAGCGAGTGCGTTCGATACTTGATCAGGTTGATCATGGTAACCGGGCCGTCGTCGGACGACTGGCGGAGCAGATCGACGTTGAATGTGCTCATCGTTTTCCTCTTGTAATCTTCAGAACAGATCGAGCTGTTTTTTCTCCTCACTCGCGTTTTTCAGGGTATGGAATCCATGCGCTTCAGCCCAACCTGGATCGGGGCCCTGCCAACCGAAGCGTCCGAGGTCGGTCACACCTTTGACAGTAAAAGAGACCCCTTCCTGCTCAAGCAAAATCTGCTGACGTTGCCCGGTACTCACCCTGCCCTGGGCGTTAATGACCCGCTGCCACGGCACGGGCGGGTCCAGCTGTCCGTCCCGCAGGGCGGCCATGGCGTCCCCAACGTCTCGTGCGGTTATCGGCGGTCCCATGATCTGGGCGATTTGGCCGTAGGTTGCCACCCGCCCGTATGGAATCTGTCGGGCAATCTCGTAAATACGTGGAAACGTCGAACACGGCCTGTCTGGTCCTCCGTCTCGATCCGCTTGGTGCATCCGGCTTCCTCTTCGTCGCTCTCAGGCAAAGCGCGGCATCACTTTCGTAGCAAAGAGCTCGAAGCTGCGCAGAATGGTATCCCGCGGCAGGAGCCCATCGCCCAGCAGGAAAAACATCTCATCCGTCCCGATTTTCTGGGCCAGCTCGATCTTGCGCGACACGCTGTCCGGGTCCCCGATCAGTGGCTCGGCAACCCCCAGTCCGAACGGAATCCCCCACTTTTCCCAGAACCAGCGGGTATCCGCCATGATCTGCGACGTTTCCGAGGGGTTTTCCGTGAGGACGAGCTGACCGCCCAAGGCCAGTTCGGTGCCGGGTTGGACCGTCCGGCCCGCCTTTTCCGCCTCCTCCCGATAGATATTTTGCAGGCGGGCACATAACTCCTCGTGCAGCAGAATGATAATCGGCTTCCCGCCTTCCCGGCCCCAATAGCGAATGGATTCCGTATTATGGGTAAAGCCGGCATACAGCGGCGGGTGGGGCTTCTGGTAGGGACGCGGCGCAATGCCGATCTCCTCTATGGTCATATCATCCTTCACCCCGGCACCGAACTGTGTATAGGCTTCCATAGGATGCGGATTTTTTGCGCCTTCGGGCGGAAACTGCCAGAACTCGCCACGATGGGAAAATGTATCAGTGCTCCAGGCCTTCTTGATGACCGCGACCGACTCTTCGAACACCCTGCGGTTTTTGAGGTCGGACGCTTGTTTTTTATTCCAATGGCCGACGGCTTCAACGCCGGGCAGGCTGCCGTAATTCTGGACCCAACGCGCCTGATAGCCACGCACGAAGGCAACGTTCAGACGGCCCTCCAGCATATGATCCATCATGGCCACATCTTCAGCCACGCGCAGAGGGTTGTGGGTGTTGAGCACATAGCCCAGCACGTCGACCTTTAAGCGTGTGGAGTGCTGGCCGATGAACATGCTCAGCAAACCGGGGCTGCCGGTAGCTTCCATGCCTTCGATCTGAAGATGATGCTCGGGATGCCCAAAGCCTTCAAAGCCGGCTTGGTCACAAACCGTGACATATTCTTTGAGGTCTTTGAGCATGCGCTGATAGAGCTCGGGGCGCTTGCCGGCCATGCCGCGTTCGAGCTCTTCTCGGGTTCCTACCGTACCATAGGCAATTGCGTGAAATTTCATACCGTTTGTACTCCAGCCTTTCGCAGCGCCACCCTACCCCATATACCCACACAAAAAAAAGGTGGGTCCGACGGACCCACCCTCCGAGGCAAGAGCAGAACAGAAAGAGCATGGCGCGGTTGCGCAACTCCCTACGCTGGCACCGAACCCTTGAGCAGAATACGCTGGTGGATACGGTGTTGGCCCGGAGGAAAGTCCATATTGACCGAGTGCGTCACGCTGCGGTTATCCCACATGAGCACATCCCCGACCCGCCAGGCATGATGATACTGATATTGCGGCTGCGTCATATGGGTATGGATTTGATCGAGCAGTGCGTCACTGGCTTCCCGTTCCATCTCCAGGATGCGGTCAGTCCGGTTCGAGTTAAAATAGAGCGCTTTTTGGCCCGTCTCGTCATGGGTGCGAATCAGGGGATGCACGACATCCGGCGTTTCCGCCGCTTCTTCTTTGGTGCGCTTCATCGCTCGGGCCGGGGCACGCATAGTGTCATAGCTGTGAACGGCCCGCAGTCCATCGAGGCGGGCTTTCATCTCTGCGGATAAATCTTCATAGGCCGCGCGCGCATTGCAAAAACGGGTTTCCCCGCCATGTTCGGGAATTTCCAGGGCCTGCAAGAGCGTCACTTTGGCCGGCACCGCAAAATAGGAGTCATCCGTATGCCAACCCGAGCGCCGGTCGAAGAGCAAGTCGGCCGGCTTGTCTTCCGCTTTTTTATACGTGCTGTTAAAGACCGAGACTTCCGGAACTTCCTCAACTCGCATATTTCGTAACAGTTGGATCTGGGGTTCACCAAAATACCGGCTGACTTGGGCAAAGGCCGCCGGCGTCAACGGCTCTGAGCGCAAACACACCAGGTGATGGGTCAAAAAGGCGTCTTTAATGGTCGCGACGGTCTCGTCGCTGACGGGCTGTGTCCAATCGACACCTGCCACCTCAGCCCCGAGGGTGTCACTTAATGGCGTAATCTGAAGCGTCATCGCTCTTCCTCCTACATTGCCGGACCGGTTGCCGCAGTTTCCGAGTTCGTCTTCTCTTTATGCCAGTCGGGCGGGAAAAAAATCAACCATCAGAAATGCGCCAGATAGCCGCCGTCAACTGCCAGCACCTGTCCCGTGATATACGAGGCGGCCGGTGAGGCCAGGAAGACCGCCGCTCCCGCGATCTCAGCGGGCTCGCCCCACCGTCCGAGCGCGGTACGCCGTTTCAGCAGGTTGGCAATTTTCCGGTCCGCAACAAGGGCGCTGTTTGTCTCGGTGGCAAAAAATCCCGGCGCGATGGCGTTGACGGTAATACCGGACGGGCCCAGTTCAGCCGCCAAAGCCCGCGTCAGCGCTTCAAGGCCGCCCTTGGTCGCGGTATACGCGGCATCCCCGCTATTGGCAACCGGACCGGCGATGGAGGTGATATTAATAATGCGACCGCCGCCCTGCTCAGTCATCAGGCGGCCCGCTTCCCGGCTCACATTGAACGGCGCAAGCAGGTTCACGTCGATCATATGGCGGACCGCGTCCAGCTCGAAGTCAAAGAGTTTGCGACGATCGCGTCGGCCAACGTTGTTTACCAGAATATCGAGCCGACCGTAGGTAGCGCGAATGTCCTGGAAGGCGGCGGACACGGCCCCTTCGTCGGCGATATCGCATACCAACACCTCGGCCCGGCCATCCTCAGCGGTAATGGCGGCCAGCGCCGGCTCAAGCCGGTCCCGACTGCGGCCGTTGACCAACACCAGGGCGCCATGCCGTCCAAAGGTCCGACCGATTTCCAGGCCCAGCCCACGTCCCCCGCCGGTAATCAGCGCAATTTTTCCCTCAAGCGAAAAGGCGGATGGTGTCACGGCCGTCGTCATCAGGCGCTGTGACCGCAGCCCCACTCAATGCCATTGCGGAGCAGTTGTTCAAACGGCTGGGTATCCCATGAGCCGCGAAAAACCTGAGGCGTTGTGCTCTCAGCATCGACACTCGCATCGACAAACGGCTGCATATTGCTAGTCGTTGAGTGGCAGTGCCCCAGCGCAATATAGGCGACCCCTCCCCTGCCTAAGGCGCGGGAAAAACCCAGCACCCGCGTTTTTCCATCCGCTTGCAGGGCAGTGTCCTCATCGTACACAAAGCCAAAGCCCGGAGGGGACGGGTCTTTTGCCAGCTCAGTGGTCAACAGGATATCTGAAGCCGCCGGCTCCTGGAGTTCAATCAGATACAGCTCGTCCATGACCTCAAACGAAGCGGGCAGACCCCTGGTCAGGCTATGCTGCTGATTGACCACGTCAACCCGGAACTTGCGCAGCGGCGGATGGTTCAGAAAGAAACCGCCCAGAGTCGTATGGTGGTCGGCTTTGACCATCTTGCGTATACGCCGGTCGTCGCCGACCGGTGCCGCCTTTCCGCCACTCGTCCCGTGCAGTCCTAGCCAACGTCCACCGTCTTCGAGCCACTGTCGGAGGAATCTGTTCTGGGCTTCGTTGGGGAAAGGGCCGGCAACATAGGTCACCAGCAATTGACACCCAGGCAGCCATTTGTCTATATCGGTGAAGTCCCCGCTGACCGAGGCCGTAACATTAGGCCGCTCGTGTAAAAGCTGAAGAAGCCGTAGCCGGGCATAGTCCATATCGTGTCCAGCCGGAGAACCCACCGGGAACCCACCGGTAATCACGTGAACGCGAACGGGTTGGGGATTGCTCATCGGACGACCTCCTTTTTCACCGTTGCTATGGTCAGAAACACTTTCCTTCCGTTAACAGGCATACCGAACCCACGGGCTGAGCACAAGGCAGCGTCCGGCGTCTGGCTCAGCTTGGCGGTCGTTTTGACCTGTCTCGTATCAGCCCCCGCTCATGCCCAAATCGTGGAGAAGGTAATTGACGGCGACTCACTCCGGGTTCGAGGCGTTGGTGAAGTTCGACTCATTGGGGTCGATACCCCCGAATGGGACGCGCCCTTCGGCAAGGAGGCGGGCGCGTTCACGCGGCGCCTCGTCGAAGGCAAGCAGGTACGTCTTCAATACGACCGGCAGAGAACGGACAAGTACGGGCGCACTCTGGCCTATGTTCATCTGCCAAACGGCGTCTTCGTCAACGAGATGCTCATTCAACATGGGTATGGCAGACTCATAGAACGCTTCCCGTTCCGTTATAGAGACCGCTTCCAGCGCTATGAACGCGAGGCCCGGCATGCTGGCCTGGGCCTCTGGGGCTTAGGGAGGACCCGCCCGGACAGCGTACTCGAGCGCTACGACGATAACGGCAATGGCCGCATCACCTGCGCCGAAGCACGCCGCCACGGCATCGCCCCGGTGCGCCGGGACCATCCGGCCTATATCTATATGCACGATGCCGACAACGACGGCACCGTCTGCCGCTAAGGCTCGTTCCTCGTCCAGCCGGCTGCCCGTCCTCGACAATTATCCGCGTTCCGATATACAGAGGAACATAATGTCAACCCAAGCCATTGAGACCACCCGTTTTCTTTCTCACAGCGCCGTGCGGACAATCGCCCAGCAGTTCGGGACACCGGTGTATGTCTACGACGAGGCGCGCCTCACTCAGGCGGCCCAAGAGGTTTTGCACTTTCCAAACGCCTTCGGCCTGACCGCGCGCTACGCCATGAAGGCCCTGCCCAACGGTAATATTCTCCGTTTGTTTGACCGCCTGGGCCTCCACTTTGACGCCAGCTCCGGCTTTGAGGTGGAACGGGCCATGCAGGCCGGCATCGCCGCGCATAAGATTGCCCTGACCGCCCAGGAACTCCCGCAGAATTTTCCGACTTTGCACGCCGGCGGCGTAGCCCTCAACGCCTGTTCGCTTGCGCAGTTGCGCTATTTTGGCGAGCGTTTTCCAGGCCAGGAACTCGGCATCCGTTTCAATCCCGGTCTCGGCTCCGGCGGGACGAACCGGACCAATGTAGGTGGCCCGGCGGCAAGTTTTGGGATCTGGCACGAAGACAGAGCAACCGTCCAGGCTATTGTGCAACAGTACGGTCTCAAGGTCATTCGTATTCATACCCATATCGGCTCAGGATCAGACCCCGAGGTATGGCAGCATGTGTCCAGTATGAGTATCGGCTTGTTAGAGCATTTTCCAGACGCGCATACGCTCAACCTCGGCGGTGGATATAAAGTGGGACGCATGAGCCACGAAACCTCAACCGACCTGCAGGAAGTCGGCCAGCCCGTGGTTCAGACCTTTGTGGCCTTTGGGGAGGCAACAGGCAGAAGAATCCAACTGGAAGTCGAGCCGGGGACGTATCTGGTCGCCAATGCCGGCTGCGTGATCACCGCGATCCAGGACCGAACCCGCACGGGCAAAGACGGCTATGACTTTCTCAAGATCGACAGTGGCATGACCGAGGTGCTACGCCCCAGCATGTATGGCGCTCAGCACCCGCTCGTTGTCGTCCCGGCAACCGAGGCCGCCGAGCAGGAGCAAGGGCCGACTCTGGACGCCATTGTTGCCGGCCACTGTTGTGAATCCGGCGATATCCTCACACCTTCGACCGGCGACCCGGAAGCGCTGGAACCCCGCACGCTCCGTGGCGCCGCTATCGGCGACTATCTGGTGATTGAAGGCGCAGGCGCGTATTGCTCCGGTATGAGTTCCAAAAACTACAACTCGTTTCCGGAAGCGCCGGAAGTGCTCTACCGCGGGTCGGACCAAGATCCCGTGCTCATCCGTAAGCGGCAAACGCTGGATCAGATCGTTCAGAACGAGGTTTGGTATAACGTAGGCGGAGCGATGTCATTGGCGTTGGTCGGCCTCCAGGTTCTTCTGTAGCGAATCGCCGATAAACGGGCGCAACCAATACGGATTGAGAAACTCCTGTTCAATAAAACGCTGATCGTCGCTCAGCGATGGGCCGTGGTCCACGGTCGTCCAGTAGGCGTAGAACTGCTCATGTAGGAGCGGGTCGGAGATCGTAAAATCTCCCCCCTTCTCACGCTGCTTCAGCCAGGCATGCATGGCGTCAAAGGCTTCGAGTCCGGCTTGTTGCCATAATATCCGCCCGCCACCGTACTCCTGGTATAAATGACGCTGGAGTTTCCAGTTGGCGACCATCCAGCCGGCAAAACGGCGGCCTGGTGGTCTGAGCTGGCTATCAATCGCTTGCCGTTCGTCCTCAAGGCGCTGTTTCTCCTCCGTAGCCAGTCCTGGCTTGGCAAGCGTTTGTTCAATCTCTCTTCGGCGGTCTTTGAGTGGGTGATCCTGGGCCTTGAGGCGTTCGTTGTGCCAGCCATCAAAATGCGCCGTCGCGGTCGAGACCTCGCGCTCCGTTGGTTGAAGCTCCTTGCTGTGGGCGGCACGATACTGCTGCATCACCGGATGGCTGAACAGGTTGTGCAATTCGATCGAGCGCGCGACACCCGCTTTAGCCGTGAGTTGGTCTCTATACACCGGCTGTCCCAGCACCGTACCGATTTGCTCACGCGGCGTTTCTTCGGCGAGAGCGAGAACAGGCCAGCAGAGCAACAGACTGAAGACAAACACCCTCGGCAATGGTCCCCCGGCCCTCCGTTTCCCTAACACTTTGCGCTCTTTCATTGATTGCTAACATGACAGAAAAGCCGAAGAGAAAAAACTCCGCTTGCAGCGTATAGCCGCACCGGAGTAGATTTGTCCTTTCTCCAGGAGGAACGAAGATGCCTCAAAAAAAGATGTTGGTGGCAGGTGCGTCCGGTTTGGTTGGCTACGCTGCGGTCGAGCACTTCGCGCAGCAGGACGATTGGGACGTGGTTGGGGTTTCGCGCCGTATCCCTGACGGACTCGAAGGCGCTGAGGTCATTTCGGTCGATCTGACGGATACCGTGCGCTGCGCGGAAATCTTTGGCCGCATGTCGGACGTGACCCATCTGATCTATGCGGCGCTGTACGAGAAGCCGGGTCTGGTCGAAGGCTGGTTTCAGAAAGACCAGATGGAAACCAATCTGGCCATGCTGGACAATCTTTTCTCTCCGCTTGAAGCCGTCGCGCAGAACCTTCAGCACGTCTCCTTGCTCCAAGGCACAAAAGCCTATGGCGTACATATTGAACCCTTTCCCGTTCCGGCCCGCGAGCGCTGGCCGCGCCATCAACACGAGAACTTCTATTTTCTGCAAGAAGATTATTTGCGCCGGCGGCAGCCGGGCAAAAGCTGGCACTGGACAGTCTGGCGACCGCAGCTCATCCTGGGCCAATCGCTGGGCAGCAATATGAATGTCATTCCTGCTCTGGGCGTGTATGCGGCGTTGCGCAAGGAGGCCGGGCTGCCCTTGTCCTTCCCCGGCGGCCCGGCCTTTGTTGTCGAGGCGATTGATGCCGGCATGATTGCCCGAGCGTGCGAGTGGGCCGGGGCATCGGAAAACGCAAAAAACGAAATTTTCAACATCACGAACGGCGACGTCTTTGTGTGGCAAAACGTGTGGCCGGCTATCGCTGACGCGCTGGGCATGGATGTGGGTCCACCAGAGCCATGCTCCCTTGCGGAAGAGATGCCCAGGCATGAAGCCGAGTGGACAGCTATTGTCAAGAAGTACGATCTACGCGCCCCCACCAGCTTGAAGGAATTTGTGGGCCAGTCCTTTATTCTGGCCGATTTTACCTTCGGCTATGGTAGCAGAAACCAGTCTCCGCCTCCCATGCTGGTGAGTACCATCAAACTGCGGCAGGCCGGCTTTCACGAATGCCTGGATACCGAAGACAATTTCCGGGCGTGCTTCAAACGCCTCCAAGACGCCCGGCTATTGCCACCGCTGTAGAATTGAGACATACAGAGTGAAGCAATTCGGAATACAGGAGATATCACATGTCAGCATACATGATCGTTCAGGCAGAGATTACGAATCCCGAGAAGTTTCCCGAATACCAAAAACTTGCTCTCCCTGCCGTGCAGAAATACAAGGGTAAGATTCTCGGTCGGGGAGCACCGGACACAGTCGAGGGCCAATGGGTTGCCCCACTCGCCCTCATTATCGAGTTTGAGTCGGTCGAAGTCGCGAAGGACTTCTTCAATTCTCCGGAGTATACCGCCGCCCGCGAGGCGCGTGCGAACACTGCCAATTTCGTCATGTCTATTATTCCGGGCGCGTAGTAAACCAACACGCAGGGTCGGGTCGCTCTGGCCCGCCCCTGCTTTATCCTTCCTTTTTTGGAACCGAGGCCTGGAAGGCTGGGCGTTCTCTCAGCCGGTCGTAATACTGCATCGCCGTGGGGAAGGCGTCAAAGCTGAGGAACTGATCTCCCAGGTAGATACTATAGACGACATTTACACCCGCGGCGGAAAATCCACTGGCGAGCAAGTAGTCCCGCTCTTTGAGGTGGTTGTCCAACACCTCAACCACCTTTTCCAACCGACGCGATTCCCCCTTGCCTCCTCACTCCCAAAAGGAGTACACACAAGCTGAGCAAGGAGGGAGCGTTATGGCGCATGTCAGCCCGGTTCCATTTGAGCAGATCGACCCTGAGGTTCAGCAGATCATGCAGACCTATGACAAGGAGTATGGCGGCTCGGCGTTTTTGCAGGCATTCGCCCATGCCCCTGAGGTGTTCAAGTCTTTCGTCAACTACTACTTCCCGCTTATCTTTGAGACCCGCGGCAACATCGATATGAAGCTGACCGAGATGGCGCGGCTGAAGGTTGCGCAACGCAACGACTGCGCCCTTTGAATTAACGGTCGCGTTGCTTTGGCAAAGCAACAAGGTCTGACAGAAGAACAAATCGGCGACCTGTCCATCTATCAGGACAGTACGATTCTCACTCCGCGTGAAAAGGCCGCCGTCCGCTATGCCGACGTGCTGGCCGGGGATCATACCCAAGCCTCACCAGAGCTGTTTGACGAACTGCGTCAGTACTTCACCGAGCCTGAGATCATAGACCTCGGATTTCGGATTACGGCTTTTGTTGGCTACGGGCGTTTTATTCGTGCGCTCGGCCTAGAGAGAGGGGGCGTGTGTCCGCTGTCGGAGGTACATACCAACGGGGCTGAGCAGGTCGCCTGACTGAGGTCTGCCGCTCACGCTACGCGTCGGTCTCAGACTGTACAACCTTGCGTATCGACCGATAGCTGCGTTGAGCGAGAGCAAATTCCAAGGCTGGTGAGAGACGACTTAACCACCAGAAGAGCCTCCACCAGCCCGGAACAATAATCAACGCTTTGTTCCGGGCAAGTGCGTCCAGCACTTTTTCCGCACACACAGCCGGGTCCATAGGCCGATATTTCCGTATGAATTCTTCCTGGACCTCTGGCGGTACGGGCTGCAAGTTCTTGCCGTATTTCCCACCGTGCAGGATAGGCGTCCGAATAAATCCAGGGCAGAGCACGCTGACACGGACACCATAGGACGCGGCTTCGACCCGGAGCGATTTTGACAGGCCGACAACCGCGTGTTTTGTTGCCGCATAGCTGACGGCCGTTGGCATGGGCAACAGGCCGGCCATGGAAGCAGTATTGACGATATGACCGTAGCCCTGGCTGAGCATAACCGGATAGGCGGCCTGCACCCCGTTGACCACGCCGTGCAAATTCACATTCAGGACACTGTCCCAGTCTTCAATCCGACACACCCGCACCTCCCCCCCAATCGCAATGCCGGCGTTGTTGAACATATAGTCCAGCCGACCTTGGGCTTGAGCCGTCGCCCGGACGAGTTGGTCTACCGCAGGGAAGTCCGTAACGTCCAGTTCAACCGCGGACGCCTTGCCACCTCGTTCTCGAATGCCGGCCGCGACCTCTTGAGCAAGCGCCACTTGGCGGTCGGCTATAACAACAGACGCCCCACGTCGGCCCAGCGCTTCACTCAGCGCGCGCCCGATACCCGAAGCCCCACCTGTTATAATAGCGACCGCACCGTCAGAGGTCCGAATGGTATTGTTGGGTTCCATTTTTTTCCAAGAGGAGGATTTCTTGTCTCCCGAAAAGGACGGGTGAGCCAGCCCTCTGCTCGGTAGAATCTCAGTTTCACGTTGCCCTTTCGGTCTGCCGAGCATCCCCCTCCCTAGCCCTGCCCTCAAGGGGGAGGGAATATCTGCGCCCTCTCCCCTGGAGGGAGAAGGCTGGGGTGAGGGAGAAATACAAAGCGAGACCCTACCCTCTGCTCAGTCGGCTAACGGTACGACGCCAACCACCGCAGGACTGTCTCCAACCACGCGGGTCGTATGCCCCCCACCGGTCAAGTCGGCGGCGAGCACGGCATCTCCCGGTCCACAGCGCTGGACCGATCCGTCCTTAAAGCCGATTTCCATCTGGCCCCGTAACACAATCACATACTGTCGCCGAGGGGCATTATGCCAATCCATGGCGGTCCCGGCCGGGAGTTCTCGGAAGAAAATCTCCTGGGTTGCTTGTGGCGCTTCCTGACTCGGTTGGGCACTTAACGCCGGCTCTTCGATATGCGATTGTCCGTCATCCCCTGTATACATGTGGAAAATGCTCATACTCTTCCTCCTTCAGAAGGGCTGGCAGGAAGGCTCAAAACGACCCAAAGCGGTCGCTCTATGGGGTGCTTGCCTGAACCGCCTTTAGGGCACAGACACAACCCGCAATCGCAGCGATGGTTCTGACCCAATGCACCGTTTGCCATTGGCTAAGTGCATGAGATATCTCCGCTACAGGGACCGCCCCCTCAGCTAGCGCAGCATTGGCGCCGCTGAAATAGATGGGAAACGTCGCAAGCATACAAAGCGCGCAGACAGATGCCGCGATAAGCCAGTTTCGGCTCGGGGTCTTTTTCCAGATGGCCAACCCCAAGGCCAACCAAGTTAAGCCCGTCGCACTAAACCCAAGCGGCATCATGAAGCTGGCGATGTGAGCGGAGTTATCACGAAAAACCGGCACAAACGATGCAGGATCGAGCGCCTGCCAGTAGGGCACCAGCCCCATGGCGAGAAGCAACAGAGCACCCGCCAGGAAGCCCAGGAGCACCGTTGCGATTTGTGTCGGTATGTTCATTTCTCTTTCCCTCTTATTGCGGAAGATAGGGTGCAATGATGCTCCCAGATTTGTCAAGGCATCAACGTCAAGACCGTACACTAGGGGGTGTCATCAGTTAAGGAGGATAACCGAAGCGGCGAGGTGGATGGCTCCGAGAAAGCTGACAGCGCGTTTGTCGTAGCGAGTGGCAAGCGCGCGGTATTGCTTGAGTTTGGCGAAGAAGTTTTCAATCAAATGGC
>JAJDZM010000286.1 GCA_022824615.1 Candidatus Binatia bacterium
ACAGGAGCTCACACAGGAGTCGTCCGTTATTGTCCGGGGCACGGTCCGAGCAGATACACGCTCGCCCATTGGCTTTGAACTCGGCGTGAGCAGCCTATACCTCACCCAGCAGGCCCACGCCTACCCGATTACCCCTAAAGAACACGGGGTTGCCTTTCTGCTCGACCACCGCCACCTGTGGCTTCGCTCCTCACGCCAACAGGCGCTCTTGCGTATTCGCAGTGAGGTCATCAAAGCGTGTCGAGACTACTTCGACACGCATGGCTTTACCCTGCTCGATGCTCCGATCTTCACCCCGGCCGCCTGTGAAGGAACAACCACCCTTTTCCCGGTCGACTATTTCGATGACACCGTCTATCTTACCCAGAGCGGTCAGCTCTATATGGAAGCCGGCGCCATGGCGTTCGGCAAAGTCTACTGCTGCGGTCCGACCTTTCGTGCCGAGAAATCCAAAACGCGACGCCATCTAACTGAATTCTGGATGATTGAGCCCGAAGTGGCCTACTGCGATCTAGATGGCGACATGGACTTGGCCGAAGATTTCCTGGAGAACGTTGTCCAGCGCATCTTGACCAACCGACAGGTGGAGCTCCAAACGCTTGAGCGTGATATTACGAAACTCGCTCAGGCGAGGAAGCCGTTTCCGCGTATCAGCTACAGCGAGGCGATCGAACGCCTGCAAGCCAAGGGCGTTGACATTCAATGGGGAGACGACTTTGGCGGGGATGACGAAACCGTATTATCCGAACAATTTGACCGTCCGGTTATCATCCATCGCTACCCGATAGATAACAAAGCCTTTTATATGAAGACCGACCCGCAGGATGCCACTGTTGCTCTCTGCATGGACGTCTTAGCGCCAGAAGGCTATGGCGAGATCATCGGGGGCGGGCAGCGTGAAGACGACCTCGCCGTCTTACAAGGAAAACTGGAAGCGCATGACCTGTCCGAAGAAGCCTTCTCCTGGTATCTTGACCTGAGACGCTACGGCTCCGTTCCCCATGCAGGTTTTGGCATGGGCATTGAGCGCATGGTCACCTGGCTATGCGGTCTGCACCACGTCCGAGAATCAATTCCATTTCCCAGAATGCTAGAGCGAGTGACCCCGTAATGGCTCACTGGAGAGCCGGGGCGGTCTTTGGCGCAGACTCCGACATGTGCGGAGCCTGCGCTTCTCGGATTGCTCGCAGCAGGGCAACATTGTCGCCATGTCCCGTCCGGTGAGCAGTCACTTTGCCGCGGATGGGTTGGCCTAAGAGGTAGAGATCGCCGAGCAGATCAAGAATCTTGTGGCGGACAAGCTCATCCTCAAAGCGGAGTGGCGGATTGATGATCCCTTGTTCGCCAATCACGATGCAGTTATTCAGCCGGCCGCCATTGGCAAGACCCATCTCTTCAAGCGCTTCAATTTCCTTGAGAAAACCGAAGGTCCGCGCCGGCGCGATCATCTCACGATAGCTGTCCGCATCACGCTGGACGTAGTGAAACTCCTGTCTGCCAACTGGCTCTGGATATTCCAGACAGTAGTCGATCTCAAGCTGCTCTGAGGGCTCAATGCGGAGGAACTTCCCCGCACCGTGGTCGCCGATCTGGTAGGTCCGGTCTACGCTCAACGCCTCGACCTCTTCATCTTGTTCAATGATGCCAGCGCTGTCGAGCAATTGACAAAATTCCAGCGCCGACCCATCGAGAATAGGGACCTCCCCCTGCATTTTAATGAGCAGGTTGGTGATGCCATAGCCGTGCAGAGCCGAGAGCAGATGTTCAACCGTTTTCACTCCCGTCCCCTCCCGATACAGGCTAGTTGCATAGCCGGTCGACTGGACATACTCGACCGTAGCTGGAATCAGGACATCTGAGGACAAGGGTCCGAAAACAATGCCGCTACCCAGCGGTAAGGGGTGTAAAATAATCCCCGTGCGCACCCCCGAGTGGAGCCCGCGGCCGTGCACGACCACGCTCTGACGAATGGTCCGGGCCGGGATTTTCTGCGTCGTGCGCGCGCCGGGAAAGTCCGTATCAGCCGTGGCGGTGGCTGGCTCGGTAGCGGCAGGCTGGCTCGGCTCTGTTCCCAGGGCACGGTAAACTGAACGGAGCAAGGTATCCAGCGAGAAGGGCTTTTCGAGGAAATCTGCCGCTCCGAGTTTTGTGGCGCGGACGGCTGTTTCGATTGTTCCGTGACCGGAGATCACAATAATCGGCAGTTCAGGCTCCCGAGACTGGAGCTGTTCGAGCAGAGCGATCCCATCAACGTGCGGCATCCAGATGTCGAGGAGGACCAGACACGGATGACACGTAGCGACCAAGGCAAGAACGCTTTCACCCGAGTCCGCCTCAAGCGTACGGAACCCTTCATCTTGCAAAACGCCACATAACATCGTCCGGATTTTTTCTTCGTCATCGACAATTAAGATCGGCGCTTCCATAGATGTCCCTCCCCTACCTTACGCTGCGTTCTCAATAGACGGTGACGAGGGCTTCTCACGCAGCATATCTGTCTGACGGGCACTACGGCGCACTGGCATCTCAATAATGAACCGGCTGCCTCGTGGCGTATTGTCTCGTATTCGGATAAAGGCCTGATGGTCCGCCACCACGGTTGCCACAATGGCTAGCCCAAGTCCGGTTCCGTCCCTTTTGGTTGAAAAGTACGGCTCAAACAATCGTTCCTTTATGTCCGACGATATTCCACAGCCATTATCGGCGACTTCAATACGTGCAATGCCAAGCGAGCGCATATATCGAGTCGAGACTTCGATACGGCCCGGAGGCCCCTCCGTCTCTTCTCGGCAGGCGACAACGGCATTGTCCAACAGATTACGCAGGACACGGCGCATCCCCTCGCGATCAAGCTCGAACAACGGCAGGGAGTGGTCCGGCATAAAGACAACGTCCAGATCGCGGTAGGCTTCAGCAATCAGAACAATGGTCTCCTGTGCCAGCGCATTCAGGTCATGCAGGCTATGCTTTCCAGCCGTCAGACGGGCAAACGTGGAAAATTCGTTGACGAGTTTTTTAATGGCGTCGACTTCATGCGCAATGCTCTGCACACACTCGTCAAACACTTCGTTCCCGTCCGTAATCTGAGGACCAAACCGGCGCTGGAGGCGCTGCGCCGCAAGCTGAATCGGTGTCAGCGGATTTTTGATTTCATGCGCAATTCGACGGGCGACCTCGCGCCAGGCTTCCATCCGTTCGACCTGGACGATCTGCGTGACATCCTCAAAAAAGCATAACACCCCAAGCGCATGGTCATGATCGTCAGGCAAAGAGGTGCCCGTTATTAAGAGGGAGTGAACGTGTCCGGCGCGATCCAAACGGAGTTGGCCCCGCTGTTCTTGACCGGCGTCGTTCCCGTTCCCGTTTTGCCCAAGAAGGAGTTCCTGAACGATGCGCTGCACTTCCCGGAACTCACTTGCGGAGAAAATAGCACGATAGTCCTGCCCGATAACTCTATCGGCGTGCAAACCCAGCAACTGCTCCGCTGCCCGGTTCAGGGTGGAGAGCCGCCCAGCCCGATCAAACGAGACCACACCAGCGTTGATATTCCCGAGTAAGATCTCCATATAGCGCCGCCGAGCCTCCAGTTCCTGATGACTCTGCTGGAGGTCGACGGTCATCCGATTAAAGGCAGAAACGAGCGTTCCGATCTCATCCTCTCCCTCTCCCTCAATCCGATGCGCCCAGTGACCCTGAGCAACTTCCCGGGTGGCAGCCGATAGTTGTTGGAGGGGAACGGTAATTTTTTTCGCCAGATAGACACCCACCCAGATCGCCGAAAAGATGACGACCAAGGTGACCAGGACCATCGTAATCACATAATTGTTTTTGATTGGCTGCTTCAATATCCTGAGTTGGCGATACTCACCCAGCGCCTCAACCACCTGCAACCCTTGTCTGACGACGCTCGCGGGAACCTGGGTAGCGGCCACAACAACACCGACCAGATGTTCTCCAATAATGACGGGAATACCTCCGTACACCAACTCGGCCTGCTCCAGCGTCACGATTTGCTGGACCTCCTCGGTTGCAGACCGGACCCGTTCCAAGAGAGTCTCGCTGAGTTGGGGAGCCGTCAACGCCCCACTCGTCTCCGGCGCATTGGCCACCAGGGTGAGCGCCGCAGAGTACACGACGAGTTGGGTCAGACCACGTTCGTGCTGCTCGCTGTTCATGCGGGCTTGCAGCCCCTCGTAGCGCGTCGGCTCAAGGAGGTCTTGGGCGATAATCGTCTGAGCGATCGCCCGCGCGTGCCCCAGGGTCTCATCGGCAAGACGGGCATAGACGCCGTCAACGACCTCAAGCGAACTGCTTAACGAGCGCTCAACGCGCAGGGCAAACCAATTCTCGATCGACTTCGTCAGAAAACCGACCCCGATTAGGAATAGGAGTATTGCCGGGAAAAGGGAAATCCCTAAA
>JAJDZM010000267.1 GCA_022824615.1 Candidatus Binatia bacterium
CCGGCGTGGTAGCAATCGATGAAATCGACGCTCACCTGCATCCAAGCTGGCAGCAACTCATCGGCGACTGGTTCGTCCATCGCTTCCCCGATATGCAATTCCTGGTGACCACACACAGCCCGATCATCTGTCGGGCCGCGCGCCATGGGACTATTTGGCTGCTGCCAACGCCTGGCTTCGAGGGGCAACTCAGGCGCGTTATTGGACCTGACCGGGACCGTCTGATCAACGGCAATATACTTGATGCTTACGGCACGGAACTGTTCGGCCAAGAAGTCACCCGGTCCGCGCAATCAAGGGCCAAGCTCACGAAGCTTGCGCAGCTCAATCGTAAGCGCCTGAGACGGGCGCTGTCATCCAGCGAACAGCGTGAGTTGGAGCAGCTACGGGAAGCCATGCCGAGCAGCCCGAACAATATGTAATGCTGCATCTGGACGACCCCGGCCTTGATGCGACAACGGCACGAGTCTTGAGAGGCTATCAACGCAGAGTGGACAACGTCGGCTCCTATCCTGGGCAAGTGGCGGCCGGCAAGCGTCTTTTCGAGCGGTATAACCGCCGGACAAATCGGGTGTTCAAAGTCGTGCGCACGAGCCTCGCGGACATGTGCGCCGGCGCTCGGCGGTGTGGCTATTGTGAGGATTCGGTCGGCGACGAGGTTGAGCATATAAAACCCAAAGACCTTTACCCCCAGAAAGTTTTTGTGTGGGAGAATTATCTCTTCGCCTGCGGACAGTGTAACGGCGGCAAGAATAATCGTTTCTCGGTGATAAGCCGAGGCCGCTTGAGAGATGTGACCCGTCGTCGCAACGCTCCGGTCCGAAGACCGAGAGCTGGAGCGCCGGCTCTGATTAACCCGCGTGACGAGGACCCGTTGGGATTCTTCGACCTCGAAATTACGGAGACTTTTGTTTTTCTACCCCGCATGGATTTGTCCGAGATTGACGAACAGCGAGCCCATTACACAATCGACACCCTGAAGCTCAATCGCGACGTGTTGCTGGAGGCACGGCGCGAAGCCTATGGGGCATATCGAGCCCGGCTTTTCGAGTATCGTCAACGTCGAGACGATGGGGCGTCTGGGACCGCTCTCAGAATATTGTCCGATGCAATTATGACCAGCGCCCATCCGACGGTATGGCGTGAGATGCAGCGCCAGCGTTCTCTCGTTGGTGAACTGCGAGATTTGTTTTCGGACGTTCCTGAAGCTTTGTCCTGGTAACGACGAACTGCAACGCATCCGTGGGTCTCCGGGCGATGTCCAGACGAGTAGCGTAACGACCCCGACTTTTATAGGACCTTGTATCGAGGCGGCCTTGTATGGCTGCCCTTTTTTCATCTCTGTTAGCCTAATTGTGCCTCCGCTGTTTCTTGCTCTGCGACACCATTAAGGCTTTCAATCCTGGCTTGTAATCTCTCCAGTTGAGGACCGTCCTGATTCTCCTCGTTGAATATGTCATTGGTCAGCTTGACTTCGATTTCATACTTCTCTGGCGATACGTTCGGTGGCTTCGTATCGGCCATATTCCAATCGCCTGTTTGAAGCTGCTCCGGCTCACTTTTGCCGCTCCAGGTTACGTTCCGGTCCATGTCTTTCATGTGTTCTAGCGGGTCCCAAATCCAGTGGAGTCGGTATTCGTTTTCACCGTCCCGGTCTGGACTCAGCACTGCGATAAAGTATACATCTTCGTTGCGGCTTGTTTCCTCTGCAAGTTCGTATTGCCTGTCGGACCAATGAATGGCACCCGGTGGGTTCTCGACATGTTTCGCCTCGATATGTACCGCCCGTCCGCCGACCGAAAGAGTAAAATCTCTGCCGATCTTGCCTCTAGGGTCAGGGTCTACGTCAGGCCATTGTTCGTGTAGTCGCAGACCAAGCCACTGCTGTGCTTCTGACCCACTTTCAGGGCGCGGATAGCTAGGTCGGGTCTCGCCGTTGAGTCGTTGACGACCTGCCCGACTTTGACCGTTTCCACTGTTTGATTGAGACACGTTTTGTGAGGCGCTAAGTTCATTCTTGTCTGTACTTTGGATAGAGCCGCTTCCGTCTCCGGGCGCAGGCTGTGCGGCTTCATATCCGTCGTGGTTTGCGGTTTGTTGCTCTGTATCTTCCACGCCTTTAGGGATTTGATGAGCCAGGTCGGAAGCGTTAGGAGCGGCTGAGGGTGTATTACTGCGTTCTGGCGGAAAATCTTTACTCTCTGATTCTGTTCCTTCTTCTAATTGCCCGTTTGGCATTGACTGTTGGAAACTGTTTTCCACTTCTTCAAGTGCCTCTTCTGGAACGCCAGCGTTACGGGCTCGTTCAAGAACGCTTTCATCGTCATCGTCAGCCAGGTAAACCTCGAAGTCGTTTGCATACGCAGCGTAGCGCTCATCATTATGCAAACGATGCGCCAGCGCGTCAGCAAGGGCACGCCATTTCTTTCCCTCGCTTTCTATATTGACCAATATGGGATTCGTTCCTTCCTCTTTCCACGAGTGGACGGAACAGCGTCCTAAGTTCTGTTCATTTACGGAGAGTTCTAAAGATAGGTTTATGACAGCCTTGATATCCACTGCCTCAGGTAGCTTGATGTTCTTCACTTTCTCTAGCGCAATCCGGCGTTTCTCATAACGTTGAGAAAGAAGCCTCTCCGTCTCGGTGTGGTTGAAATCGTTGAAACGAGGGTGACATTCTATAGCGTCCGAAAGTTTCTGAATGCCAAGGTCCGCTGATTTATCTCCGTCTTTGAGCCGGAAAATGAACAGCTTGTATCCCCGGTTCAAAAGCGCTGTCTCCAGCGTCGAGTCTGTCAGATAGGGTGCATCTATCCAATAGACTTTCTTAGGTGGGCTAAAGTGAAGGGACCGCTGTCTGTTCTCAAGACAAACACACGGTATTTTTACGTCGTCTGGAAACAAGCCGGAAATTTCTCTCTTTAAGTATTCACTATAAAGACTACGGGCTGCTCGCCATAGTTTTTCTCCGTCCTTCCAATTGGGCGGGGCTTCTTCAGACAGATTACCGCCTTTCTCTGCAAGCCTACGCATCCACTCGTGCCACTTTTCAGCGTCGTCAGGCAGACTGTCCATAACGCCTAATTCGCGGAGCTTAGGCTCAATGTCCCCATACCAGAGGGTGTTATCAATACCGGATCGGTCTACTTCCGGCAGCAGGCCGCTCAGCCCCTTGTTTGGTAAGAACGCCTCGTTTGGTGGAATGTGCTCACGGTCTTCAAGGAGCGATTTTTTTACCGGGAGCCATGCTTCATGATGAAGCTGTTCACGCGCAAAGCTTTGTTCGGAGTCGCCATAGACATTATATCCTGTCCTGTAACTCCAGCGTCTTTCTGCTCTCTTGCTTGATAACTTTATTAGAGTAGGGAGGGACTGTAGAGTATTCCTCTTTCCAATCTTGGATAGACAATCTGGGAAATCCCGAATGAGATAATTTTTCCCCCCTGGACGGGGTCTAGGTCTATCCCTTCTACCAGAGTGATATGCTGTCCAAAGCCTATGACTAATCCTAAAGTCTTGTTTCTGGCAAACTTTCGGCTCCCAGGATACACCGATCCAGCGTAACAACTCCTTCCATCTGTCTCTACTTATCTCTCGTAAGGAGTTCGGCCATTCTTCAAACGCTTGAACGATTCCGCTCCCCTCCCGATCCTTAAAGAATTCATCGAACGCTTCGGGACCATCCCAACTCTTGCCTGCAAAGCAGTTTATGGCGGGCAACCAACCTTTCTCAGTCGGGAGGCGCAAGACAGTAGAGAGCGTGTTCTGACGGCCTTCTTCTCCTTTAACACAGGGCTCTGTTTGATCAAACTCATGTTGAGATTCCCAACACGCCAACAGTTCAAGGGCATAAGAACCCTGCTGCTTCCACTCTTGTAGAGTCCATTTTTCGACAACGGGAATTAGAACTCGGTCGAGATAGTGTTCTTCTCTCCGCAAGAGAAAATTATTCGTGAGATTTTTCCAAGGCTGATTTAGTCCGTCATTCTCTTCCCGCTGCTTCTCCCATTCCTCAATTTTCTTTCGTGATTCAGAGTGTAAGGAATCAGCGGCGAGCCACTTAGGCCAATCCTTCGGTTTGTCCCAAAGAAGCGAGGCCCCATCTTCGAGCGACCGTGCCTGTTCATTGTCTGTCCACCAACAGGGAACCTCCCGAAGGAGGTTGAGAGTCTGCTCTCGTTCCCGCCCTAACGGAATTCGCTTCAAGCCGCCTTCCATCAGGACCTGAAATGAGGCAATGCAGTCTTCGAGCGATTCATTTCGACAGTAGCGAAGGAGCTGGACATACTCACTGTATTCAATTTCTGTGGCGCCTAGCTTTTTCAGTATATTGGACAAATCGGAGAGTTCCGGCGTAACGAGGTTCGCATCTTTTACGGCTTGGTCATTCGTTCGTAGGACATTACCCAACTTGTCTTCCCAGAGTTGACCTTCAGGAGGAGACACCTTTCTACCGCCTATGACAGGAACGAAAGGTGTTGTCCGCATCTTTTCCCGTATTGTCTTTTTGATTCTTTCTAATGGCCCACTACCATCTTCCTCGGATATAGAACCAAAAGTTTTTAGGGCCGTTCGAGCAGGGATGTCTAGGATCACTTTTCCAAGGACTGTACCGAGAAGGTCTGGGAGTTCCGTATCGTAGTTCCCCTCACGAAGACGCTTCCGATTCTGTTGAAGATCGAAAGAGGCGTGAAGGAGAGCTTTTACACCAAGTTGCTCTTCTGTTGGAAAGAAGACGTGGAGGGGCATTTCATCAGCGTGGGGAACCACCTTCCCTTTCTCGTCCAGAGGAAGAACAATGGCGACCGTTAAGCGCTTGGCGTTATCGTTGTCTTTCGTTCCCGTCCAACGTTGCCAATCCGTCTTCCCCTCGGGGCTATGGAGTACCATCCTCCCATCAGAGAAGCCTTGCATTTTCCGCTCTACGCTGAAACCTCTCTCCTCTCCATCCAGAATAATACGGACGCTCTCAAGTTCTTGGCTCAGGAAGAGAAAGCACGGTTCGAGCGTTTCTAAGATGCTCTTTGCTTTTTCCCGAGCTTCTTCGTCCCGGAATGGCAGACGAATGACGGTGCTGTAGCCTGCCTCCAGTAACCCGCAGGCTTTATCGTTTGGTGGGCAGTCGTGAGGGAGGCGAAATGTTAATCGGGGTGGATTCTCGTGGATGTCCTGGTCTTTCAAAAGTCTCTGCGTCTCGTCAGGAGAAAATCTGAAATGAAACGGACCGGAATGGATTTCCGGCTTTTCGGTAATCTCCAGAACGGACTTGAACCCTAGACCCTTAGTACCGATTAAATCTGTGGGCTGTCGCTCAGGACCCATCACATCGTCGGCGTTCTGGAGCAGTTCCCAGACAAAACGTCCTCCATAGTCGTGACTGGTCTCTTGCTCCGCGTGGAAATCGCTTGTCAGGCGGTTTCTGTCGTTCTCGTAAGTCTTGATTTCTCGTTTCCTAATCTTGGAAATCAAATCCGTATCTTCAGTCTGATAGTCGTCCGAATTACTATCTGTTGGGCGTTTCTCACTGAGATGAGAGGCACAAATTCCAATGACTCCCTTTCGAGTGAAGGAACGCCCACCGTTTGTCACATAGAGTGCATCATTAGTGAGGTCAAAAAGCACCTCCTTCATCTTACTGCCACCACTCATGAATCGTTACTTTGAGGGCGGGCATCATGCCCGCCTCCAGTTCACTTCACCGCCAGCGGGTTCAGCGGGCTGCCGACCGCATTGGGAATATTAAGCGGCGGGGCGACCCACAGGAATTCGTATACGCCGTCATCGGCGCAGTCTTTGGCCAGGGCTTCGAACGTAAAAATCTCGCCCAGCGAGAGACCGAGGTCGCGGATGGCGACCTGATGAAAGGGAATGAATTCGTCATCCACTTCGGACGGCAGCCGCTCGACGGCAATATTGTCCACGGCAATGCAGGCAATTTCTTTCTGATGTATCCATTCCGCGGTTGAGACCGAAACGCCGGGCTGGGCGTGGAAGTAGGCTTCCTTCTGTTCCGGGGTTTCGAGCGTATACCAGTACGGCACCCAGCCGGTACGGATACACAGCGCGTCGCCGCTTTTGACCTCGACGTTCTGCGCCTGACAGCAGCCGTCCAGGTCTTCGACCGTAATCGGATAGTCGGCCGGGAGATGCCCGTCGGCTTCACAGCCTTTGTAGCGAACCATGTCGAGCAACACGCCTCGGGTGACAAACGACTGGTAGAGCTTGCCGATATCGTTCCTGGACGCCCCGCCGTGGGCGGTGATGGCGCTGGCCGGCACGTCGTTATAGTACTTACCGTCATAGCCCACGTGGGCCAGGCTGTCCCACTGGGTCGAGCCTTGCAGATACATGGTGATATAGTCGTCGTTGGCAATGGCGGAGCCGGCCAGACCGACTTCCTTGACCGGAACGTTGAGGATCGACATAAACCGCTGGGGCGGGGTGCGGGTGGGAAAGACCGGCCCGTTCTGATCAATCGGAATGCAGCAGCAGAAGACCTGCCCCTTGCGGACCAGTCTGGCCGCGGCGACAATCACCTCCGGCGTAATGAAATTGGCCGTCCCCTTTTCATCGTCCGCTCCCCACCGACCCCAGTTTGAGACTTTTGGTATGGCTTCGCGTCCAGGCATACTCGCCCTCCTTTTTTGGAATATGCGGTTGTTATAGCGGAGCCGAGGCCGGGCTTGTAGTAGACGCTTCCGCTCAGGAGCGGGCGCCCCTAGAGGGATTCAAGCACCGTCAGCAGCTCGTCCAAACGGCGGACAACGCGGCAGTCTGCGGTGCTCTGCTGGCGACCGGAGCGCTCGACCAGGACCGGGGTGAGTCCGGCATTTCGGGCCCCGACAATATCCAGCTCATAGCTGTCACCGATATGCAGGGCTTCTTGTGGCTGGAGCTCACACTCCGCGAGTGCTTTCTGAAAGATGGCCGGCTCGGGCTTGGCCGCCCCGGCTCGCGTCGAAGCAACAATAGGGTCGAAGAAGTGACCGATGTCCAAACCGTCAAGCACGTCAAACAGACGTGCGTCGAAATTTGAAATCACCCCGAGACGATACCCGCGCGCGTGCAGGTTCGCCAGCGTCCGGCGGGCTTCCGGATAGAGTTGCCATGCCTGCGGTTCGGCAAAGAAATCGTACAGGGCGTTAAAGTAGGCTTCAAAACCGGGAAACGGGCCGAGCGGGGCAAAGACCTGCCGGACCACATCGTGCCACCAGGCTTTCTCCAGCCGTGGAATCTGGTCCGCTTCTGCGCCGGGAAAGGCCATGGGCGGCGCGGTAGCAAAGCAGCGTCGAAAGCCGGCTTCCAGGTCCCGGACACTGACGGCCTTACCGTGCTCACGGGCCAGCCGGGCGTAGGTCTCGCCGACCGAGCCATTGACGCGGAGCAGCGTGCCTGCGGCGTCAAAAAATATGGCGCGAATATCCAACGTCGTCCGTCTTCAGTATCTCATCCAGCGCGGCCAACAAGGCGTCAATGTCGTCCCGGCTGGTATAGTAATGAATCGAGACCCGCAGCCCGCCGACCCCGGAGCAGTACCGCACGGTCGGATAAATGTTCCG
>JAJDZM010000066.1 GCA_022824615.1 Candidatus Binatia bacterium
CCTACGAAAGCATCAAGTCCGCTCTTCTCAAGCGACACATAGACACCTGCGGGATGATTATTTATTCCAAGCGGCAGGGAAATGATAGCTAATGAAAAAGAGCAAGTACAAAGTCCCGATGTCCAAATTGGCCGACCCCGACATGCAGGCCGCTCCAGCCGCCCTTTTCCGCGCTGCCAGACGCGCCCACCTCATCGCCCACCAGACCGGCACCGGCGTTGTGGTCATGCGGGATGGAAAAGTCGCGGAAATTGAGCCGGACCCGGACATGTATGGGGAGTTGTTGAAAAATACGATAAGGAAGCAACCATGAAATTGATCGAGAAGGAAATAGTCATCGCCGCAGACGGCAAACTCCCGCCTGACTTTCGTGAGGCGTTTGGCCGCAAAGCGCGTGTCACCGTGTATCTGCAAGAGCAGGAACAAGAGAAAACAGAAAGCGCCGATTTCCTGTCAGACCTTGTCGGCAAGATTCAGGCCTTCCGCGAGATTGATGATCCGGTAGCATTTCAGCGAAATCTTCGGACTTCGTGGGAACGAAGTTGGGACAAATGAGCTCCGAACGCTTTGTCATAGATACCAATATATTCATCCTGCGTATCAATGATCGTCTGGCAGGATTATTGCCCCGCGGAGAAATTGTATGTTCAGTCATTACTGAAATGGAATTACTTTCTTTCCCGAAGCTGGCTTCAGCGGAAGAAGCTTTGATTCGTGCCGCGCTCTCAAAAGTAGCCATCTATGGAATCGACCAGGATATAAAGGAAGAGGCTATTCGCCTACGCCGACAATCAGGACTCAAGTTACCGGACGCAATTATTGCCGCCACTGCGGTTTGTCACGATGCTGTTTTGGTGACAAACGACGCTGAGTTGCATAACACGCCGGGTTTACGAAGCCGAAGCTTGGCGGTCAGACAGTGATGATAAAAGAACCCTCTGAAAAAAAGCCTCTCAATTCAGACGACACGGATACGGAAGGCGTAACAGCCGCCCTTTTCCGTGCCGCCAGACGCGCCCACCTCATCGCCCACCAGACCGGCACCGGCGTTGTGGTCATGCGGGATGGAAAAGTCGTGGAAATTGAGCCCGACCCGGACATGTACAACGCCATTGGCAGAGACCACACTTGAGCACCGTGTATGGAAGATGAAAATCGAAAAACCACCATACACTATCACGCCAGACATTCTCTTTCGTATCGAAGAAATCGGTGAAACGATTGGCCGTGCGACGGGTATCTCGCAGGATTTGCGCCTCCGGCGCATCAATCGCATCCTCACCATTCGCGGCTCTCTGGCCATTGAAGGCAATATCCTCAGTGAGGAACAAGTCTCTACGATTCTCGACGGCAAGCCCGTTATCGCTCCACTCAGAGACATTCAGGAAGCCCGCAACGCCATTAAAGCCTACGACCAATACCAGCAGTGGAACCCCGCCAGTGAAGCCGACTTGCTAAGTGCTCACGAAGTCCTGATGGTCGGATTGTTGGACGCGCCCGGACGATATCGCCGAACCGGCATTGGCGTGATGGGCGAAGGCGAAGTCCATCACATCGGCCCGTCCCCCAGGCAGGTACCACGACTTATGGGAAACTTGTTGGCCTGGCTGGGCCGCGCTGATGAGCACCCGCTGATTGCCAGTTCGGTCTTCCATTACGAATTTGAGTTCATCCATCCATTTGAAGACGGCAATGGGCGGCTAGGACGACTCTGGCAAACGCTGATTCTGACACGCTGGAAACCCATGTTCGCTCACATCCCTGTAGAAAGCTTGGTTCATGCCCGACAAGGCGACTACTACGCAGCCATCAAACAGAGTTCAGCAGAGGGCGAGAGTACGCCATTCATTGCATTCATGTTGGAGATTATCCTGGATGCACTTCAGGCCCCTACAGCAAGCGACCAAGTAGGCGACCAAGTAGGCGACCAAGTAGCACGGTTACTTGTGGTCTTACAGACAGGTCCAAAAACTGCGACTGAACTCATGGCGGCATTAGGGTTGTCGCATCGTCCCACATTCCGCAAAAACTACATGCGCCCGGCACTGGCCGCGGGATTCGTGGAAATGACCCACCCCGAATCACCCACCGCGAAAAACCAGAAATACCGCCTCACCGCACGCGGGAAACAAATACGATGAGGGTCAACCTCATGAACTTGCAGAAGGGTTTTGAGGGGGTGAGTTGGGAGAAGAAGCCCCTTGAAGTCGTAGCAGACTTCTGCCTGGGTAAGATGTTGGATCAGAAGAAGAACAAGGGCGAGTTATTGCCCTATTTGGCCAACGTGAATGTCCGATGGGGCAGCTTCGATTTAGACGATCTCCGAGAGATGCGATTTGAGCACCATGAGTTGGATCGGTACGGCTTAAAGAGTGGCGACATAGTTATGTGTGAGGGTGGTGAACCAGGGAGATGTGCGCTCTGGAAAGGGCAGAAGCCGGGTATGATGATCCAAAAGGCCCTACACCGCATTCGTCCCCATGACTGTCTGATTAGCGAGTTCTTGTTCTACTATCTGCTTTATATAGGAAGGATGGGGCACCTAGCTCCACTCTTCACGGGGGCAACTATTAAGCACCTCCCTCGTGAGAAGCTGGCCAAGGTCAAGGTAATGGTGCCTCCACTTGGCGTTCAACACCATATCGCCTCTATCCTCTCCGCCTACGACGACCTGATTGAAAACAACCGGCGGCGGATTCAATTGCTGGAACAGGCGGCGCGGCTACTCTACAAGGAGTGGTTCGTGCGGCTTCGGTTCCCTGGGCATGAGCACGTTAAGGTTAAGGATGGCGTGCCGGAGGGATGGGAGAGGAAGAAACTCGTTGAAATCGCAGATATAACAATGGGCCAAAGCCCCAAGTCAACCTTCTATAATGAAGAAGGGAATGGGCTTCCATTCCATCAGGGGGTGGCAAATTTCGGAGCTAGATTTCCAACGCATCAGGCATACTGCACTGTTCAGAATAGGATAGCTCGAAGTGGTGACATTCTGTTCAGCGTCCGTGCGCCGGTCGGAAAGATCAACATTACGCCTGATAAGATTGTCATTGGACGGGGCCTTGCGGCCATCCGCTCAGGTCGAAATCAGCAGAATCTACTCTTCTACGCTCTGAAGAATCGGTTTTTCAAAGAAGACATAATCGGCGGAGGAACGATCTTTGCCGCAGTCACAAAGAAAGACCTCCACGACGTTGAACTGCTCCAACCTGCAAAACGTGTAGGCGAGTCGTTCATGAAGGAAGTACGCCCCATTGACCGTCAAATTGAGGGACTACATCAAGCGATTGATAAATTTAGCCAAGCCCGTGACCTATTGTTGCCGCGGCTGATGAGTGGTGACTTGTCAACATGAATATAGAATAAGTCTTGGAGGTCAGATTGTCGTAAGAAAATCTGACAAGGGTACTGAAACAGATGATTGAGAATAAGGCTTGTCCATACTGCCGTCGGTCTCTAATCAAGGCAGAGAACCAAGACAACAGTCGTTCCGTGGAGCATTTAATACCGAATGCGGTATTAACTCGGAGACGGAAGAACGATGAAGGAGATTTTTACGCTTGCAGAAAATGCAATTCAAAAAAAAGCAATATCGACTACATCCTGGGCGTTCTTGCTATGGGGCAGTCGAGTGATAACGATTTGGCCGCTGATGCTTTGATAAAGGCTGTTGAGAAAGACAATGGTGCCACTAAACGATTTATAGATATGGTACATACGGCCAGACCGACCAATGAAGGTACTGTTCATGCCGAAATACCAATCAATGCCCAAGAATTGATTGAATACATGCATTATCTTGGCAAAGGCCAATATTTTAAGTTAGAGCACAAACTGTATAACCCAAGGAAACAAGTCATGCTTGTTAAGTTCGACAATAAGCTGGCTCTCTCTTCGCTTGAAGGGTCATACACCGGACAGCATAAGACAAATCCGTTTCAAGACCTTCAGCAAAATTCCTATACTGAAGTCATCAATAATGGTGAGTGCTTGATATGGGCAAAGAATAATAAATTTCTGTTCGTCTTCCATAATTATACTGCCATCAGGGTCAAAGTTTTGAGCAAAAACAAAAAGAACATCGCAAAGGTAGAAAAGAGCGAAACATATTTATACAGGTATTTTAACTATGGCAGATGAGGTCCAGTCAGTCAGGCTAGTGGATCGTGACCCTATAATGGTTCTTCTCTGACGAAAGGGGTCTCTGTATGGACTACAAAGTCCCCCTTCTCCTCACGCCTCAACCCGAGGGCGGATACACGGTCACTTCCCCTCTGTTGCCGGAGTTGGCCACAGAAGGGGACTCTCTGTCCGAAGCATTGGACAACGTCAAAGACGCACTTGCTGCGGTTATTGAGATATATCAGGATCTGGGACGGCGATTACTACGCGCCGCATCACGCTCAGAGGGAATATCAATTCAATTACCCTCTCGCATGGCGCGCATTTGTTCCGCTTCCCAAGCCTGATAGTCTTCCGGTGCTCGCCAAAATTCTTTCCAGGCGGAATTAAGAAGACCGACGATCGGCGTCAACGAATCCGGCTTTGCCGTTATCAAACCGGTTCCCACGATACCCTCCTGCGCCACCGAGACGATTCTGGACAGCAGGGAAGCTGGGTAAGCCTGCCGGTATTCAGCTGTTGGACGGTAGCCCATAACCTCAACAAAATCCCGCCAAGCCTCTCCAATCAGCTCCATTTCCGTGTCGAAACCGGCTGCCTCCAGCATCGTCAGCGCCGCGTGCATCCTCGCATCATCTGCCGGGTGCGTTGACTCGAACACCATTGGCGTCTCAAAGGGATCACCTCCACGTTTGACGCAAAGGTGATAGTGCGACCAAACAAACGCTGGCCCTGCCATCAGGACACCGAATAAGTCGCAGAAAAATTCCTGCATCCAGAATTTCGCCCAAGAAGTGTTCCATAGCTGAAGTTGGTAGAACTTACCCCCCGGCTTACGCACCCGTTCGGCGGTCGTGATTTCATTGCGGAAATGCCTGACTATCTCGAACAAGGTTCGCTCGTAGGCGGTATGATACGATTCAAGTATTGGAATATCAGCATTCTGTTCCCGATGAAATAAATGGCAAAACTCATGATAAATATCAGGCAAATGTAGGAGAAATCGACTCTCAATTAAGGGGACGCAAAGCAAATTAAACTCAGTATAGGTCCCGAAATAGTCTTGGGACATATGGCTGATAGTCGGAGGGATTAAAGGGTAGTCGATTTCACCACAGATGCTCGTAATGAGCCGATTGAGAAAATCATCATCTGGGCTCGTCCTGCTAAGGGCAAATACGCCAACGCCCTCAACGTCGTTGAGTTGTCTCACTATGCGTTTAAATTCCCTGACGCGGCGAGGTGTCTGTAATGCTGTATCTACAACTATTTCCTCAGCCAAGCGTCGAAGAGTAGACTGCATGTCGTCGAGCTGCGTCAAGCAAATCTGTCGCAAACCGTCATATTCACGCGGATACCGTTCCTGCACGATCTGGCGCAACTGCCGGACCCGCTCTAGTGATTGGTCGATTGACCCAATCAAGTATTTCTCGATCATTAGCGCCCTCGTAGTCGGCGGGCTACCTCCACTCGTTCCTGCTCCAAGCCTTGGGCGAGTTGTTCAAGCTGTCTTAGATACGTTTGGTCCACGTCACCGTTCTGAAGTCGTTCGCCAAGCTGTTTTAGGTTTGCCAAAGGCTCACCCGTACTTGTCCTGAGCAAACTGTCCAGCGTCAAAGCTTCGATCGACTGAGACTCCAGACCTTGATCGCTTGCGTCAACGAGGAGTTGCGCCAGCTTCCTCTGATCCGGGTCGGTCGGATCAGCCTTCCCCCGCCCCAGCCGTTCAATGACTCTATCTATCAAGGCACCATATGCCTCGACATTAGCGTAAACGCCTGTCAACAAACTCAAATCGCTCATATTGTATCCTCCTGAAGGTTGTCGTCGTTTCCAAATTCGACTGCGTCTTCGTCGTATTCAGCGGCCTCGTCGAATAGGATACGGTCGCAAAGTTTAATTGAAATTGGTAGACGTGTTGCGCCTTCCGGCCGAGTCCACGTCAGGCAACTAAGCGAGAAAACGTCGGACAGGCAATGCTCGACGGACATATCACCATACGCCCGCCGGATATGGAGCGGGCTAGACGTACCAGGAATTCGGAAGGGACGCCCAGTGGTACAAACATATCCTTCGTCTTGGGCGGTTTGTATCCAACTACCGACCGTCGGGTTCTCGACATAAACGCCTTGTCCCTGTCTCCGCGGCTTCACATTAAACAGTCGGAGCGGCGCTGGTGCGGACTTGGCTATCTCGACGACTGTGAGATGCCAATTCTGATCGAGATAGCCCTCCTCCTCAAGCCGTTTACACGCCTGCCTGAGCCCTTCAATTTCCGCTGGCCAAGCGCGTCCGTCGCGATGGATGACAATCTGTTTCGGGCGTCGCTTGAAATAGATTCCTTCCTTACGAATGAGATCAACCACAAGTTGTTTGACCTGGGCTCTGAGCAACTGCTCCTTCTGACGCGACGGGCTCATGGAAAACCTGACGATCTTTCCATCATCGGCAATCAGAGCAAAGGCTGCGGTGTTATTCTTAACATCGATCCCAATCACTACATCCGCATACAGGGGAGTATCGAGAACAAACGGCCACTTTCCATTGGTGAGAAGGACCTTGTTGAGCGCAACATTGCGCAGGTAGCCGGAGAAACGTCTACGCCCAGTGTCCTTTACGACGTAACGTGTTTCGTCACCACGCGTCACACCGATATACGTTTTCTTTGACATCTCCGTGTGGATCACAGATGCTTTGAGGTCGAACAGCCGAGAAAATTCTTTCACCGTCCATGCCGCTAATTGATCTGACGCCCGCGGGCGGCGGTCATAGCGATGTACCATTACAAGCGCATAGCCCGGTTGAACATGGGCGGAGGTTACAGCCTCTCTAATCGCGCGGGCCTGTCCAACAAAATCCCGCTTACTGTTGAGGTCGTCATAAACAATAATTTCAGGATCGTAACCTCCACCTTTGGGATATAGGGTATCTACCTGTGCCTTGAGGTCCTTGAGAAACTGTGAGCCGTAACTATTCTCAACACTCTTGGGCAATACGAGATACTGTCGATCGAGAGGGCTTTGCTCAAAAAAACCTGCGTCTTCAGTTTTCAAGAGCGTCAGCCTACTTTGTCCATAATCTTTGATTGCGGCGAGTGCGTCAGGGGTGTTTTTTTCAAGCGAGAGCGTTGTATCATTGCCAAAACGCAAGTCTGGCAGCGCGAAAGGCGGTGTTCTTATACACCCCGCCCGGTCCGAAACCGAGAGGCTGATGTCTCCAACTGGAACTTGTCCCAAAAACATTCTAACGAGTCGGTTAATCTGGTGGTATCGATCATGGGGAGCAATGACGGTCTTACATTGGTACCTTCCGCCCTCTTGACCGTGCGTGTCTTCGACTGGATAGCAAAGTGCAGCCGGCGCTAAGCGTTGCTCTGGTCCATTCATCCGATAATAAATTGCAGCGCCCTCTGGTGAGAGGTGTGCTATCGAAGCTGGAACAGGTTTCCGAGACTGTGTTTGCAGGTAATCGATCAAACTGACGGGTTTTCCTTCAAACGGAATCGACGGCTCTCCAACCCTTATATCGGCAAGTCCAGCAAGGCTTACCTCGAACCACTGGTGGCCCATTTTGTAGAGGCATGACCGACCCTTTAACATGTTAATCTGTTCGCGTGTTGGGGATATCGGAAGTGATGACCTTGAGATAAGTTTCCGGCGTAGGTCCACAATAAGCCCAAACCCACCTTCCGGGTGTGGCGCGACGCGTATGGTGAAACCCTCGTAGAGGTCAATCTCTTCGAACTGTTGTGCAGGTTTCTTGAAGAAAAACGGTTTTCCTGAACCCGAATTCCAGAGACGCGAGTCCTGCCTGAGCGGCCCTTGAATGATAAACTGGAGAAAACGTAGTCGGATCGGGTCGAGCTTGGGACAGGTGGCTGAAAAATCGAGGTCAATTATATCTCCGGTGTTCCTCAGAGATGCACCGGTCCGAACCAGTATGATATCAGTTGGTGGGTCTCCAAACCCACCGGGAACACCCAAGAAGGTCTCGCCTCCCATCTTGTAGGTCGTCACCGGTGCCTTCATGTTAAAGCTCAACTGCCGGACAACCCGCTGCACATTGCCATAATAATCTGGAGAATCTCGATGGAGACCTGCGATCTGGTACAGGCGGTATGTGGCCTGTAACTCGTCCAGGCCGTCAATGTGAAAACAATTCGTTTCGATGGACATGAGATTCCTCCCAGCAAATGGCGCGGAATGCACAACGTTTACAGGTTTCTGCGTGAACGGCGGATCGGAAATCATCAACCCTCAGATCGACGTATTTTTTGCCCTCAGTCAGACAGGCAATCTCATAGGCAGAGTCGATCATATATTCCTCTGCCTCTATAATTTGTTCTTCCTCAAGCGAATGTTGCCGTACCACATTGGTCAGAAGTTGGACTTCGTAGAGCGTTAATTCTTGAGGCTGTAATTCAAATCCATCCGGAAAATCCGAGTGTGGCTTGCAGCGGCTGAGAGCAATCGCGTAGACCGCTAATTGCAGCCAAGCGTCATTAGTTCCGAATGTGTGAACCTTCCAGTCGATGATTACAGGGGGGGCATCACTCCGAAACGCAATCGCATCCGGATAAGCGAGTACCGTCACATCATCCATTAAAGGAAACTGAAGAGCCCGTTGCGAGACGACATAATCGGACGACTTCAGGATATGTTTAACGACGTCCAACGAGAACAGGTTGACTAGAGCAGTTTCAATCTCACACCATGCTCGCTCGATTTCATGATCCAGTAGTTTTCCTTCGTATTCCATTGGGTGAAGGAGAGTGAAATCGTCTCCCTCTTTGGACACCTGTAGGCCCGAATCGGTGATTGGATGACGCTTGGCATAGGCGAGCTGCCGATCGAACAAGTCACGCGCACGGTTCTTAGCGACGTTCAGCGTGATACAGGCGCCTCGCTTGAGGCTTGGAATAATTGTATTTGATATGACATCATCGACAATCCTACCACGCCAAGCGCTTATACTTTGGAGTTTGCCAAGCAAGTAGGCTCGCCTCCGAAATGGGTCTTTGGCTTTAGCGTTTGCCACAATATTTTTGAAAAACCATTGCCGCTGACACTGGCGAAACGAGCGGCTTGCCGAATAGGACCACCGCATTATTACCTCCGCTTCCGTAACCGGATGAATTGTAAATATTCAACGAGCGCCTCTTCTTCTTCCTCCGTGACCCCCCCAACGCGAGCGGCGAAGGTGTCGATAGAGGATCGAGGTTCGGTGGATCGAGCTTCTGGTACGGGATAACCAGCAAGTTCCATTAAAAGCTCGTAGGGTACTCTATATACCTCTGCCAACTTGTGTAAATTCTGTGGTGCCGGAGTCTTTATTTTCCCATGCTCCAATTGACTTAAATAGGCGTTTGATATCCCTGTTTCTTCTTCCACGGCCCGTAGCGTGAACCCTAGTTTGTTTCGTGCTGAGCTTAGAAAGATGCCAAGTTTGTCTTTCGTTTGTAGCATGTTGCTAAATATACTTATCTTGCTAAATTTGTCAAGCAACAATGTTGACCGGTCGCCCGGAACAGAAATCTGTTGATCCAACTAGAAGGAGGGCAGGATTGAATCCAACTCGGTGAGGACTCTCTTTTTTTGAGAGATCATTGCCTTAGCAGTGAGGGACGTAAGCCCTTTGGCAGGGGGTCGCTATAGATTCTCAGGGCCGTTCATCTTCCATCAATCGAACGTATGCTTCAGCGGCGATTTCGAAGGGTTGTCACTCCGCTCCGAATTTGTTGTATCATGGAACTCCTGACCTTTCGGATTACACATCTTCAGTGAGGGATTCTATTATGATGGAAAAAATTGCTGAGATGATACGGAAGCAGAGTCACTTTTGGGGAACCCATATTTTTCAGGCCGGTGGTCAGCCTTCCGCTGAGAAGTGCCTGGCAATCTATATAGGGGTGCCAGATGGGGGTGAGCGTTCCTTAGTGGGTCGGCTCTTCCAGGAGAAGAGTGAAGAGCAGAGTGAATTTGTTTTTCGTTATGACCCAGACTACCACAAGGAGCCTCTCTCCGATTTCCCGTATCTTGAGAGGGAGTATCGCTCCAAGGCTTTATGGCCTTTCTTCTCGGCCCGCATTCCGCCGATTGATCGGGAAGATATACGCGAGGCGATCAAAGCCTTAAACATTCAGTCGGATCAGCCTCTTGAGATATTAGGAAAGGTGGCACGGGTCTCCGTTACCAGTCCATATGAATTTCAGCTTGAGGGAAGCGAGGTGGCATGAGTCAGTCTGACTATATGCTCAACTGACGGCCACCCGCTTGGTCCTTCAAGATGCGTTACGATTCATGAATGGCGAGAAACGGTCTGAATTGTTCGATTACCTCACCCCATTTTCAAACTGACCCACTACCCAGCTTACGGGTCACTTGTCTATACGTGAAACCGGCCAGACGCCCCATCAGGCACCAACAGGAACATCTAACTCTACGACTGCCCTGTTCATAGGGCGCAAGCCTTTCGGCAGTGGGTCACCATGTTCCCGGTAGGACTCTATCAGCTTTCTCGCCACGTCCTGAGCAATTTCCACCGCTTCGGCTACAGTCCTCCCCTGAGCCACCAGACCGGGGAAATCGTCTGATGTTGCAAGATACTCCCCGGTCTCCAGCCGTTTGATCTGGAGATGCAACTGATATTCCTCCGACATTTCGCGCTCCCTCTTTAAGAGATTATCATCTTCGCCCTTGATGTATGGTATGCTGGCCGGGTGATTCGTCAATAAGATGGAGGAATGAATACCCTCCACGAACAGCGGACCGAGCCGACATGAGCGCGCAAGAGCTTTATACCTTGATTGCCCAAGGCGAAGGATTCACCTCTGAGTTCAAACGTTCCATGCCGTCCGACCTTGGACGAGAGATGTGCGCCTTTGCCAATGCCTCCGGGGGCGTCATCCTGCTTGGTGTCACGGACAAGGGCAAGATTGTCGGCACCAAGTTGGCACCAAGTTGGCACCAAGTCGGGACCAAGTCGGGACCAAGTCCCCTACAAGCTACCCTGCAAGCTACCCTGCAAGTACCCTACAAGTTAGGGGTCTCCTTCAACGCCCTATGTGATCCCTTGACCTGAATCCTACCTCGTCTCAGAACCTTACCAATACTCATGCCGCCATCCCCTTACACCGAAGACACGCTCGTTCAGCAAACGACTGCGGATTATCTGGAACACCAACTCGGCTGGGAGTCGGCCTATGCCCATAACAGCGAGGACTTCGGACCGGACAGCCTGCTGGGCCGCACCTCCAACCGCGAGGTGGTGCTGACCCGTGTACTCCGCGAGCGACTGAGAGCCCTGAATCCGGGTCTGCCCGAGGCCGCCTACGATGATGCCGTGCGCCAGCTCACCACTCCTGCGACCTCACAAACCCTGGTCGCCGCTAACCGAGAGCAATACGCCCGTATCCGTGACGGCGTACAGGTCTCCTTTCGCAACGACAAAGACGAACTGGTGCGGGAGCGCCTGCGGGTATTCGACTTTGACGAACCAGAGAACAACCATTTTCTGTGCGTACGTGAGCTGTGGGTGCGGGGCGACCTGTACCGCCGGCGGGCCGATATTGTCGGCTTTGTCAACGGCCTGCCGCTGCTGTTTATCGAGTGCAAGAACATCCACCGCAACCTTCAGACCGCGTTTGAGCAAAACTACTCCGACTACCGTGACACTATTCCGCACCTGTTCCACCACAACGCCATTGTCGTATTCGGCAACGGTGCGGAGGCCAGACTCGGTTCCATTACCAGCAAGTGGGAGCACTTCCACGAGTGGAAGCGGCTCGACGAGGCGGACCCCGGCATAGTGGACATGGAGACGCTGCTCAAGGGCGTCTGTGACAAGCGGAACTTCATGGACCTGGTGGAGAACTTCATTCTCTTTGACGAGTCCTCGGGCGAGCTAAAGAAAATCCTGGCCCGCAATCACCAGTTCCTGGGTGTCAACCGGGCTATTGAGGCGGTACGTGAACGTGAGGCCCGCCAGCGCCGGCTGGGTGTCTTCTGGCATACCCAGGGAGCCGGTAAAAGCTATTCGATGGTGATGTTTGCCCGCAAGGTACACCGTACACTCGGCGGCAACTTCACCTTTCTGGTGTTGACCGACCGCGACGATCTCGACACCCAGATTTACAAGACCTTTGCCGGCTGCGGGGTGGTGGATCACGATAAAGACCCCTGCCGGGCCGCCGGCGGTGAGGACTTGCGCCACTTGTTGGCCCAGCATAAGGCATACGTCTTCTCGCTGATCCATAAGTTCAATCGGAATCTGGGTCAGGGCGAGCACTATACCGCACGCGACGATATCATCGTTATCACCGACGAGGCCCACCGCACCCAGTACGGCACGCTGGCGCTCAACCTGCGTAATGCCCTGCCGAACGCCAGCTATATCGGCTTCACCGGCACGCCACTGTTCAAGGACGACGAAATCACGCGGCAGGTCTTTGGCGACTACGTCTCAACCTACGATTTTCAGCGGGCAGTGAAGGATAAGGCGACCGTGCCACTCTATTACGACGCCCGAGGCGACAACCTGGGCGTGGCCATCGGCAACCTGAACGAGCGGATTGCCGACAAGCTGGATGAACTGGAAATCGATGGCATCGATACGGCACAGCGGCTGGAACGGGAACTGAAGCGCGACTATCACATCATTACCGCACATAAACGCCTCAACCAGGTGGCCCGAGACTTCGTGCAGCATTATTCAACGGCCTGGGAGACCGGCAAGGCCATGCTGGTGTGTATTGATAAGATCACCTGCGTGCGGATGTACCGGCTGGTCGAGTTCTACTGGCAGGAGCGCATCAGGGAATTGGCTGCGGAGAAGTCGGAGGCGAGCGACGAGCAGGAGGAGAACTATCTGACGCGGCAAATCGACTGGATGGGTGAGACCCGCGCGGCGGTAGTGGTGAGCGAGGAGCAGGGCGAGGTGGAAAAGTTCCGCAAATGGGAATTGGACATCACCCCGCACCGCCGCCTCATCAAGGACGGCATGGAACTGCCCGAATCCATGCGCAGCCAGCCACGCTTTCGCAATATGCAGCGCATGACGCTGGACGAAGCCTTCAAGGCAGAAGAACATCCCTTCCGCATCGCCATTGTGTGCGCCATGTGGTTGACCGGTTTCGATGTGCCGAGCCTGTCCACGCTGTATCTCGACAAACCGCTCAAGGCCCATACGCTGATGCAGGCCATTGCCCGCGCCAACCGGGTCAGCGAGGAGAAAAACAACGGTCTGATCGTGGACTACTGCGGCATCCTGACTCACCTGCGCAAAGCACTGGCAACCTTCGCCGGCGCCCGACCGGACGAAAGAGTAAACGTGTCCTCCAATCAGACAGAGATGCTGGATACGTTTACTCTTCGTGGTGGAGAAATCGACCCGGCCAGACCCAATGACGAGTTGCTGTCTGACCTGGCCGAAGCGATTGCCCTGGTACGAACCTTTCTCAGCGAGCGTGGCGCGCCACTGGACGACGTGATCGAACGGTCCGGCTTCGAGCGGAACGCCGCCATTGTGGCCTGCAAGGAGGCGGCGAATGAGAACGACGAGGCCCGCAAGCGCTTCGAGGTCTTATGCCGCGAGGTGTTCAAGAGGTTCCGGGCCTGCCTGAATGTGTCGGGCGTGAATGTTTACCGCCGTGAACGCGATGCCATCAACATTGTCTACAAGAGCCTGCAACGGGACCGCGAGCGGGCTGATATCAGCGCCATCATCCGCACCCTGCACCAGGTGGTGGACGAGGCCATTGAGGTCCGGCCCGACGCCGTGACAGAAAAACAGGAGCCCTATGATATCAGCCGGATTGATTTTGAGCGGCTGAAACACGAGTTTGCGCGCAGCCCGGCCAAGAACACTGTCGTCCAGAACCTGCGCCACAGTGTGGAAAACCGGCTGCGGCGGTTATTGCACCAGAACCCGCTGCGGGCTGATTTTCAGCGCCACTACGAAGAGATCGTTGCCCAATACAACCGAGAGAAGGACCGCGTGACGATTGAACAGACCTTTGAGGCGCTGCTCAAGCTGGTGCAGGATTTGGATGAAGAACAGAGCCGAGCGGCCCGTGAGGGCCTTGACGAAGAGTCATTGGCCGTCTTTGACCTTCTCAAGAAACCGCACCTGGGCAAATCAGACATCCGGCGCATTAAGACCGTTGCCACCGAGCTGCTAGCAACGCTGAAGGACGAGAAACTGCGCGTCGATCAGTGGCGCGCCAAGCAGGCGACCTGCGACGCGGTGCGCGTGACCATCCGAGACTTTCTGTGGAGAGACGCCACCGGCTTGCCGGACAGCTACACGGAGAGGGAAGTGGAAAAGCGCTCGGATGAGGTGTTCCGCCACGTCTTCCAGGTCTACCCCTCCCTCCCCTCGCCCTACTACGAAACCGTCGCTGCGGCCTGACCGATTGTGTGGCGGCCTCTCTGGGCGGCCCGCCGGCCCTTCGACTCCGCTCCGCTACGCTCAGGGTGAACGAGAACGACACCGTTCGTTCTGAGCGTAGCCCCGGAGGGGCGAAGTCGAAGGACGCGCTGGGACCCCAGCCGTTCGCTTGCAGCGCCCGTTCCAGGGGAGAGGGAATGAAAATCGTAGGGGCAACCCCCTGTGGTTGCCCAGCCCGCAGAATCCAGAGGCTTTGCACGGAGGTCCGCAGCGGGGTATTAAAGAACGGAGGCGGAACCAACCAAATACCCGTAGCGCCCCAGTCAATAACCAACAGGTGGTGACGTATGGCCCGTGTGGCACTCAACAAACCAGAGCGTATTGACGATCCGATCATCCGGGAAATTTTCAGTTGGGTCACCGACATGGAAGGCGCGGTGCCCAATCACTTTTATGTTGAACTGAACTGCCCGGAATTGCTCAAGGCCAAGCTCGGCACAACCAAGGTCCTGTGGCAACTGGGCGAACTCTCCATGGCGGAAATTCAGCACGTCGGCATTGCCGTTTCCAAGGCCAACGGCTGTCCCTACTGCACGGCGGCCTTTTGTACCATTTTGAACTACGGCCTGCGGACCGACGAAGCCTACACCAGGCAGTTTCTGGCCGAGGGGACGGCAGCGATTACCGACCCCCGCCTGAAAACCATTGTGGAGTTTGCCCTGCAGGTGAACCTCAGCCCGCAGGATGTCACGGAGGCGGACATTGCCCACCTGCGCGAGATCGGCCTGACCGATGCCGGCGTGGTGCAGTTGATCCATCTTGTCAGCGATTTTGCCTCGTACAATCGCCTCAACCTCGCGCTCAAAACCGACTACGATTATCGTGACTTGTGGCGCCAGGTCGGTTTTGACTGGCAGCCGCAACCCGGAGAGCCGGCCGGCGATAATACGCGCGGCGTTCGATAACATTATTCCAGTCATAAGGGAGGTCCCATGCAGCAGGACAAGAGCGAAATCAGAGGTTTTCACGCGCATGTGTATTATGATGAGTCCACCCGCGCGACTGCCGCGGATATCCGTGAAGCCATCAGCGACCAGTTCGAGGTCGAAATGGGCCGCTGGCGCGACAAGCCCGTGGGGCCGCATCCTCAATCCATGTATCAGGTCGCCTTTCAGCCGGACCAGTTCGAGACCCTCGTGCCCTGGTTGATGTTGAACCATTCCGGTCTCAACGTGCTTATTCACCCGCGGACGGACGATGATATCGCCGACCACTCCCACCGGGCCCTGTGGCTGGGGGAAAGACTTGAGCTGAATATTCAGTTTTTGCGCGACCTGGAGAAGAAAGAAAAGAAATAGGGGCTGGAGTGACATGCGGCTTGGCGCAATCATCGGTCTCTTATCATCACAACCCCGGCCAACCGATTTGGCGGATCAGGCCAAACGCTATGCCGGAGAGGGCTTCGACAGTCTCTGGGTGGCTCAGGCGGTGGGCCGGGGGTTTATGCTGCCAGACCCGTTTACGGCGCTGGCAACCGCGGCAGCGGCAACCGAAGATGTCGAACTGGGGACAGCGGTTCTCCAGCTCCCGCTGTACCAGCCGACCGACCTGGCGCATCGCATTTTCTCTCTGATGCAAATCTGTGGAGATCGTCTCACGCTCGGCCTTGGGGCCGGGTCTACGGAAACGGACTTCATCGCCTTCGAGCGTTCCTATGCGGACCGGTTCAAGACCTTCGATACCAGCTTGGCGCAATTGAAGCGGCTGCTCGCCGAGGGGAAGAATGAACACGCTGATCTGACACCGTGGAAAACGGTCAGGGGCGTCCCGCCCCTCATTCTCGGTAGCTGGGGCGCTAACGTGGAGCGGGCCGCACAAGAGTTTGACGGCTGGGTTGCTTCCGCCTTCTACCGGACCGCTGACCAGGTCATAGACGCCCTCGGACGCTATCGTGCCGCCGGCGGGCGGAGGGCTATGGTTTCCAGCATTCAGTTGACGGCCGATCACGACCTGGGACAGGCCAGAGCAATTCTCCAGCGTTTTGCCCAAGCCGGGTTTGACGATGCCATCGTCCTCCTCCGTCCGGGCGGCCCGAGTCCGGCTGAAGTCAGAGCCCTTGTTGACCGGGAGAGTGACCAGGAGAGTGACTAGGAGCGTAACCATGAACACTCCCATTTGCGAAATGTTTGGCATTGAGTTTCCCCTGATTGCGTTTACCCACTGCCGCGATGTTGTGGTGGCGGTCTCCAAGGCGGGCGGCATGGGGGTGTTCGGCGCGGTCGCCCATCCGCCGGACCGCCTGGAAGAAGAGCTGCGCTGGATTGACGAGCACATTGAGGGCCGGCCATACGGCATCGATCTGATCGTGCCCAACAAGATGGCCGAGGTGAGTG
>JAJDZM010000212.1 GCA_022824615.1 Candidatus Binatia bacterium
TGCTGAACCGCTTCTGAATCTAGGGGAGGCGACAACAGCATTACTGAGGGTGAAGAATCTGGCCGGGCAGACGCGGGATATACTTCTCAGATTCTCAGAGTGTTACTTACAGGCGCTTCAAGCGGCCAATGTAAGCTTTACGAATATTGTTCACGGGAATATCACAAAGACGCGGGGACGGTTTCTTGATCCAGAAAGGTCAAGCCTACCAACGTTCGATAGTGCATTCCCGGATGAAGAAAGCCTGCCTCAGCATTTTGAGATTCGATTTAGACAGCGAAAAAGCGGACAAAGTTATCTACAATGGAATGGGGTGTTTATTGGCGACCCGCTCACCGACAATATCCACGATCCAGATGACTACCGCTTCCACGACGTTTTCCATTTTGCGTATGCTGCCATACTCCATTGGTCACCCGTCTTTCGGGCATTGATAAAGCAAAAGCGCAAAAGTGATCCAAAAATTGATGAAGCTCAGGACGGGGGCAGGGCGATTGCCATTGAGGAAGGACTGACAGCCTGGATATTTTCCTGCGCTAAGCATCTTAATTTTTTTAAGGAGCCAGCCTCAATCTCCTTTGATTTGCTGAAGACAGTGCAGCAATTCGTTCAAGGCTACGAGGTGGAAGACTGCCCGCTTAACCTGTGGGAGCGCGCTATCCTGGACGGATACAAAGTTTTCCGACAGGTTCGGGAAAATAACGGAGGGATCGTGGTTGGAAATCGCGCGGCTCGTACCGTTGAATACAAACCCGTTTGAGGAGGCTGAGCGTGACGACACCAGAGTCCTTTGTCGCGGCACTGGGAAAATTAAAATTTGAGGACACATTTAATCCGTATTCAGACCGATGCTCCGTTCACGACCGTTATAACGCGCCGAGTATCCGATCAAAAACACTACGCTTTGTATTGGAAACGGCGTCGCAGCGAGAGATCGATTCCCTGTGGATAGGGCGTGACCTGGGCTATGGTGGAGGACGCCGGACAGGGCTTGCTTTCACAGATGACGTGCATCTCCGGGGACACGTTGAGCGCTGGAGTGTGCCATTCGAGCGACCAACAAAAGGCAAAGAGGTCCAAGAGCGAACAGCTACTGCCGTATGGGACATTCTCTCTCAGATAAAGAAGCATGTTTTTCTTTGGAATGTCTTCCCCCTACACTCACATAATACTGGAAATCCGCGCAGTAATCGGCCTCATAATGCGCGTGAGCGTAGGGCCGGGGAAAATCTTCTCTCGCAACTTATACATCTCCTGGAACCGCGGCGACTGATTGCGGTCGGCAGAGATGCTGAAGAAGTGGCCCATAGTCTACGGGACGGGCACGAAGTCATATATGTACGACATCCTGCATACGGTGGACAGAAAGAATTCCGAGCTAAAATGTACGCCCTGTATTCTCTGGGAAATAGAAAGACCATAGGAAAACTCTGGCCTTGAGGCTCCGGGCGAAAACCGATACGTGTTCTCACAGCTCGCAGTAGCGGGAGCTGAAGGAGGAAGCCTATGAAAGCCGGAGTCTTTATGATGCCCTCACACCCACCTGAAAGAGATCTCTACGAGGGCCATGCGTGGGACCTGCAACACCTGGAGTTTGTTGATCGCGTCGGCTTTCACGAGGCATGGATAGGCGAGCATTTCACCGCTCCCTGGGAACCCAACCCCGCCCCGGATTTGCTTATCGCCCAGGCACTCCTGCGCACCCAGCGCATAAAACTCTGTCCCGGTGCCCATCTCCTGCCGTACCATCATCCGGTTGAGCTGGCCCACCGGGTGGCTTTTCTGGATCATATGGCCCAGGGCCGTTTCATGCTGGGGGTCGGCACAAGCGGCCTGCCGAGCGACTGGAAGCTGTTTAATGTGGACGGTGCGGCCGGAGAAAATCGGCGCATGACGCTGGAGGCGCTCAACATCATGCTCCGGTTGTGGCAGAGCGAAGAGCCGTTTGAATATCAGGGTGAGTTCTGGTCGTTCAACCGGATTGACACCATGCTCGACAGCCTCAAGTTTCACCTCAGGCCCTTTCAACAACCCCACCCGCCCATCGGCATCGCCGGCCTCACCCCCGGCTCGGACACGCTGAAATTCGCCGGCGAGAACGGATTCCTGCCCCTCAGCATTGCCCTGAGCAACAGCTATCTCACCACTCACTGGCAGGCCGTGGTCGAAGGCGCCGAACGGTCTGGCGTCACGCCATCTCGCAGCGACTGGCGCATCTCGCGCGAGGTCTATATTGCCGAGACCGATCAAGAGGCCCGCGACCAGGCCCTGAACGGTATGCTGGGCCGGGTGTGGGGCGAGTATCTGCTACCGCTCTTCAAGTCATTCGATATGATGAGCTTGTTCAAGCACCATCCTGAAGTCCCGGATTCCGACGTGACCCTGGAATACCTGGCCGATTACGTATGGCTGGTTGGCTCACCGCAAACCGTGACCCAAAAGCTGGGCGATATGTACGAACAAACCGGCGGTTTCGGTTGCCTGTTGGCCCTGACCTTCGATCAGTCCGAAAACAACGAGGCCTGGGAAAACTCGCAGCGCATGTTGGTTGAAGACGTGCTGCCCCACTTCGCCGACGCGTAGGAACAAAAAGAATGGTGGTCGCTTCGCCAACTGACTCGACCCCGACGATCGACTCGCAGGTCCATGCCTATGAGCGTGACCACCCGGAGCGGCCGTGGAGGGGGGCCATCCCCGGTCCGGCCGAGGTCACGGGTGATGACATGGTTGCGGCGATGGATGCCGTTGGCGTCGACGGGGCCCTGTTGGTCTCGCCGTGGACCATGTACCGCTTCGATGCGAGTTACGCGCTCGAAGTGTATGCCAAGCACCCAGGCCGGTTCGGTCTGATCAAACCGTTCGATCCCCGAGTAGAAACCGTCAGCGACGAGATTGCCGAATGGGCGGCAACGCCAGGCACGGTCGGGGCGCGCATCATGATGATGGGTGACCCAACGGCCGACGATCCGGGGCTGAACCGGATATTGGCGGCCGGTGCGCGGCACGGCCTCCCGGTGAACGTACTGTGTTGGGGAAAACTCTCGCTCTTGGGTGAGCTGGCGCGCAAGAACCCGAACACGCAGCTCGTCATAGATCACGTGGGCCTTCACCAACCCTTCCAACCCCCTGCTCCGCCAGAGCCCTTTGCTGATCTCGGCAAGGTCATCGCCCTGGCCGAGCACGACAATGTTGCCATCAAGATTTCCGGGGCGTGCACCCTGTCGCACGAGCCGTTCCCCTACGTCGACATTTGGGAGCCCCTGGGACAGATCTTCGCGGCATATGGCTTTGAGCGCTGCCTGTGGGGCACGGACTGGACCCGGGCGGTTGAGTTACTGACCTATGAGCAGGGTGTTGAGGCGTTCCGGGTCACCGACCAGTTGTCCGACGCCGAGCGCGCCGCGCTCATGGGCGGCAGCCTCGCCCGTATCTATAACTGGTCGCCCACGGTCGCGCGCTGATGAGCCTCATTACGCATGCTCTGAAAAACCATTCCAAAGAGAGGAGAAGATTATGGCAGAAAACAGTACGTACACACCGCCGAAAGTCTGGCAGTGGGACAAAGAAAGTGGTGGTCGTTTTGCAAATATCAATAGACCCATCGCAGGCGCGACGCACGACAAAGAACTGCCGGTCGGCGAACACGACCTACAGCTCTATTCGCTTGCTACGCCCAACGGCGTCAAGGTGACCGTATTGCTGGAGGAATTCCTTGAGCTCGGCATCAAGGAGGCCGAGTACGATGCTTACCTCATCAACATTGGTGAGGGTGAGCAATTCGGTAGTGGTTTTGTGGCCATTAACCCCAACTCCAAAATCCCGGCGCTGCTTGATCGCAGCACCACCCCTCCGACCCGCGTCTTTGAGTCCGGCGCCATGCTCGTCTATCTGGCAGAAAAATTCGGCGCCTTCCTGCCGACCGAGCCGTCAGCCCGTGCTGAATGCCTGTCGTGGCTGTTCTTTCAGATGGGCAGCGCTCCCTACATAGGCGGCGGGTTCGGTCATTTTTATGCCTATGCGCCGGAAAAGTTCGAGTATCCCATCAATCGTTTCGCCATGGAGACGAAACGCCTCCTGGACGTGTTGAATCGCCATCTCAGCGACCGGCAGTATTTGTGTGGTGACGAGTACACCATCGCAGACATCGCGAACTACGCCTGGTATGGTGCCTTAGTCGGACAGAATATCTACGAAGCCGCCGAGTTTCTTGACGTTAAATCGTACACGCATGTGATCCGGTGGACGAAAGAAATTGAAGCCCGGCCCGCCGTCCAACGCGGCCGCCGCGTGAACAAGTCCTGGGGACCGGAGGAAGAGCGGCTCATCGAGCGCCACAGCGCCAGCGATTTCGACAGGCCGGCTAGCTAATCCTAAATCGCTGTTCAAGGGTGCACTGAGGGAGAGGGCACCCCCACCAGTCCTCAGGGCAGCGAACCTAAAAAAAGGAGGGGAGACGCATGAGCGCGAAGACTGACGAACGACCGAACGCACGAGAGAGGGAACAACGCCTGGGGTTTGTGAGCCGGCCGCGGTTCGAGGACTATCGCGAGAAATACGCCACATACTTTAATATGGAGCGCCGCGACGGCATCCTCCAGGTGCATATGCACACCGAGGGCGGGCCCGTCATTTACGGCCTGCCGATTCACAACGCCTGGTCCCAGCTGTGGCTCGACATCGGCAACGACCCCGACAATGAGGTGCTGATCTTCAGCGGCACGGGGGACAAGTGGATCGCTGGGTTTGACCCGGAAATGTCCAAACTGCCCTTCCATGAGATGCCCGCAGATGTGTTCTACGATCAGCTCTACGCGGACGCGACCAAGCTGCTGGAGGCCTTCATCTTCAATATCGATATTCCCACGATTGCCTGCATCAACGGCTCAGGTTTGCACACGGAATTCGCCCTGCTATGCGATATTACGCTGTGCGCGGAGCACGCCGAGCTGTTCGATCCGCACTTCAAGTTTAACCTGGTACCGGGAGACGGCCAGGGCTTGACGTTCCAAGAGTTGATGGGGCTGAAGCGCGCCGCGTACTTTCTGTATACCAGCGACACGATTGACGCGCAGATGGCCAAGGAACTGGGCCTCGTCAACGAGGTGCTGCCGCTCGACCAGTTGCTGCCACGGGCCTGGGAGATTGCCGAAAAGGTTATGCAGAAGCCGCGTGCCATCCGGCGGATGACGAGTGCGGTGCTGCGGCGACAGTGGAAGCAGCGGCTGGTGCAGGATCTCGGGTTCCATATCGCGCATGAGCTGCTCGGCATGCATCTCAACAAACCGGAGTGACCCACGCAACTACCGCGTGACAGCTCCAATGCCGAAGACGGCCCTGGCTCATGGTGTTCCTCTCGTCCTTCCTACCACCCTGACGATTGCGCGCTCGTGCGGGGAGCCAGGATCCCTATCTCTCCTCCGTGAGGAGTGCGGGCTTCCAGCCCGCATGGCGGCCAGGATGGCCGCCCTCCCAGGAAGGGAGTCCCACCCATCCCATCCCCGGACGCTTGGGTCAAGCCGGTGTCCTTCCCGACGAGTACGGACCGGCACGGCTACAACTTATCGTGCAATGCTCTGGTCTTTTCGAATCTACAGGCTGCCTTTTGTGGATAGGACACCCTGAACGCGGGGATCATGCTCGACCGCGCTGCTGAGCGCTCGGGCAAAAGCCTTGAAGCCGGCCTCGATAATGTGGTGGGGGTTTCGGCCCTGGGTCATATTCAGGTGCAGGTTCATACCGACCTGATTCGTCAGGGCCAGAAAAAAGTCGTGGATCAGCTCTGTTGAAAAATTTCCTACCCTTTCCTGTTGGATCTCCAAATTATAGGCCAGGAAGGGCCGTCCGCTCAGGTCAACCACGCACGAGACCAGGGCTTCGTCCAGCGGCACGCTGGCCTCACCGAAGCGACGGATACCGTGCTTGTCGTCCAAGGCTTCCCGGAGTGCCTGGCCGAGTGCCAGACCGACGTCTTCAACCGTATGATGGTCGTCCACCGCAATATCGCCGCTCGCCTGCACGCTAAGATTAAAGAAACCGTGTCGGGTAAAAAGTTCCAGCATATGGTCAAGAAAGGGAACCCCGGTCGAGACCTCGTACTGCCCTTCACCTTCGAGCTGGATGCTCAGGCGGATATCGGTTTCATTGGTCTTCCGCTGGACGTCAGCTTTGCGTGCGGCCATGCCTGCCTCCGTCTAAACGATATTGCACGGCTCGGGCGTGGGCCTCAAGTCCCTCAAGTTCGGCCAGCCGCACCACTTCGGGACCCAGGCTGGACAGGGCCTGCGACGACGCCCGTATCACGCTGGTGCGTTTCAGGAAGTCGTAGACGCCCAGGGGTGAGGAAAACCGCGCCGTCCCGCCGGTCGGCAGCACGTGATTGGGCCCGGCGATATAATCGCCAAACGGTTCGGTCGAAAGATGACCCAGAAAGATCGCTCCGGTGTGCCGAATATCTTTCACCCAGGTCTGCGGGTCTTTGACGGCCAACTCCAGATGTTCAGGGGCAATCGCATTGGCCAGTGTCACGACTTCCTGACGATGTCGGGCGAGGATGATCGCGCCGAAACGCCGTAAGGAGGCCGACGCGATGGCACGCCGGGGAAGTCGGCCGAGTTGTTCAGTGAGTTCCCGGACCACCGCCTGCCCCAGGCGTCGGGATGTTGTCAGACATAATGGGGCGGCGAGTTCGTCATGTTCCGCCTGGGAGAGCATATCGGCCGCAATATAGTCGG
>JAJDZM010000085.1 GCA_022824615.1 Candidatus Binatia bacterium
GAGGAAACCTTTGACGAGTTCATGCTGTGCGACGAGTGTGGCATCAATGTTGTCGCCATCGAGCATCATGCCGGAATCAATTCCCTGTTTGGGGCCAACCCGCTGGTTCTAGGTATCCTGGCTCGCCAGATACGCAAGGTCCGCATTCTCAGCATGGGGACCTTGATCTCGCTGCGGCCAGACCCGGTCAGAGTCGCAGAGGAATACGCCACGGCGGATGTCATTTCCCGTGGACGTCTGGATATCGGCTTCGTGAAGTCGGGCGCGAGCGAGATGGCGTCGAACAATGCCAACCCGGTGACGAATATCGAGCGTTACTGGGAGGCGATCGATCTCGTCACCAAAGCCTTGACCTTTCAGGAGGGGCCGTTCAGTTGGGAGGGCAAGCACTACACGCACCGGCACGTGAACATCTGGCCGCGCCCGTGGCAGCAACCGCATCCGCCCCTGTGGGCGGCGACGGGCGACCCGGAAACGGCCAGCGAGGTCGGCCGGCGGGGGATGGTCAATGTGCTCGTGCTGCGCGGCGAGGAGGGGACCAGGCGGGCTTGGGCCGCATATCGTCAGGCACGCGCGGAGGCTGGGCTGCCCAAGGTCATGACCGACCATTTTGCGTATGCGGCCCTGGTCTATGTCGGTGACACCCATGAAGAGGGGGTCGAGATTGGGAGCAAGCTGCTGTGGTTTCTCAACACGAGCCTGAAGATGGCACCCCAGTACGCCCAGTTCCTGCCCGGCACGCCGCCGCCCCACTTTGCGCCGCAGGTCTACCGCACCGCACCCAAGCCGGACACCCAGGCCGAAGGGCCGACCGGCGGCAGCCGGTCGCAGACGGCGCAGGCAGATAAGCCTGTCGCTCCGGCCATCCTCAACGTCGGAGGACTCACGAATATCGATACCGCACAAGCTATAGCACGGGGGATCCTGTTCGCCGGCAGCCCTGATACCGTCTACCAGCAGATCATGGATTTTTACCGCAAGGTCGGCGGCTTTGGTCATCTGGTCATGATTGGGCGGTCAGGATTCATGACTCATGCCGAGGCCGAGAAGGGCATCAGACTCTTCGCCAGGGAGGTGCTGCCCCGGCTGAAGGAGATAACCCCCGTCACTCCTCCGTAAAGCCCGGTGATGATATCGAAGCGAAATGCTCGGGAATCGTTTCGCGTAGCCCTTGCCTTCTCTCCGTGACTGTCCTTAATAGCCGAGCTGTTTGTCGACCACCCCGAGAAGGGGTTCGCCCCGCTGGATGCGGCGCAGGTTCTCACAAAAGCGGTCGAGGTTGCGCGTGGCGCGCAGTTGGCTGGCGCCAGCCGTGTGCGGCGTCATGACGACGTTCTCGAACGTCCACAGGGGATGATCGGCCGGCAGGGGCTCGACCGGGGCAACATCGAGCGCCGCGCCGCCACACCGGCCGTCTTGCAGCGCCTGTACCAGTGCCTCCCCGTCTATGATTTCACCTCGGGTGACGTTGACCAGCAGCGCGCCCGGCTTCAGGTGGGCGAACGTTGCCGCATTGAACAACTGCCGCGTCTCGGCCGTGAGCGGACAGCAGATCGCAACCACATCGGAGGCAGCCAGCAACTCGGATAGCCGCTCCCGTCCCCACACCGCGTCCACGCCGTCCGACGCCGGCACGGGCTGTTCGTCCAGGGCCAGGACGCGCATACCAAACGCCACCGCCCGGCGGGCCATGGCCCGACCGGTCCCCCCGAAGCCGACAATGCCCATGGTCAGCCCCTCAAGCTCGATCTCTTTGCGGCGCATGGTCTCACGCTCCTGCCAACTGGCCGAGCCGAGGCGAATGGCGGTCGCAATCTGGCGGGTGAGCGCCAGGAGCAGGCCGAACCCGGTGTCCGCCAAATGTCCGCCTACCAGGCCTTTCTCGCCGGTCAGCACTACCTCGGAATCCCGCATCGCCGGGTAGAGAAACATATCCACCCCCGAGGCAATGGCATGTACCCAGCGCAGGCGGGGAGCAGCCTGAAACAAGGCTTCGGGCAGGAAGCCGAGGATAACCTCAACATCATCGGCCATGTCGATGGCATCACCGACCCGAGGGGCCACCTTGACGGTCGAGCCGGGCGCCGCGGCCCGAATCTTTGCCAGGTCGCCCTCAGACACTTCGGGCAGGGTCAGCCCGAGCAGAACGAGAATCGATAGCGGTTCGTCCAGTTTGACAGCAGTCATAGGTCTCACGCCCCCTTTTTGCTGTCAGCAGTCGTATGACGCGGTGAGGGTGCTGTCAACGTATTGACCCTGATGATGGGGCAAGGATGCTCCCCGAACTGGACTGTCCTCTGTCGGTGATATCTTATGGTATGCTAAAAACGTCTGATGAGAGAGCCATCATGAAACCCGACCAGAGAGTCCTTCAGCTTTTTCTATGAGAGCCTCGCCTGCAAGTGAGAGAACCTCAGCGATTGCAGCGCGATTGATCCGGCCATCATACGCCGCCGAGACCCGCTCCCAGTCCCGCCTTTGACAAGCATTTCAAGGACACTCTTGACCATGATCCGGGTCCCCTTGAAGGTCGGCTGGCCATGACAGATGTCGGGGTCCATAACAATGTACTGTCCGAGTTCCTTGCCTTTGCGCGTTTTCACGACGGGCTCCCGGTCTGCCTAGCGTATTCCAATCTGGCACCCCTCAGCTTCTGATGGAAGAGCAGCCGTCGTGCCGCGATACCAGTACCGCCGTTCGGAAGAAAGACGCCGGATTTCACACTTGATCCCTCCCATCGGACCCGTCCAGATAGTGGGTCGTATACCAGTCTGCGATCTCGCCGCCCTTCGCCACCCATACCTCTTCTCGCTGGGTAATATGGGCGAGCGCCTTGGCGAAGTATTTGCTGCGAAAGGGGTGGCCGATCAGGAAGGGATGCAGACAGATCGCCATGACCCGCCCGGTCTTTGCACCGTCCTCGTACAGCACGTCGAACTGGTCCACGATCATCTGGTAGAACTCCTCCGCAGACATGCCATGCTCAAGAAAGGCCGGGATGTCATTGAGCTCGACCGAATAGGGCATGGAGAGCAAGCGTCCCTGTGCGACCCGCATCGGGTAGGGCTGCTCGTCATTAACCCAGTTGCAGACGTACTCGATTCCATGCTCCGCCAGCAGATCCGGCGTCCGGTAGGATTCGCTCAGCGCCGGGCTCAGCCAGCCTTTGGGGGCGGTCCCGGTCGCCGACCGGATGGTGTCTACCACGTCCCGGATCAGCGCCCGTTCCTCGGCCTCGGTTTGCTCGTTGAGGAGTACCGAGTTCGTGGTGCCGTGCCCCATCCACTCCCAGTGGCGCCGATTGCCGGCCTCGATGATCTGCGGATAGTGCGCACAGACCTCCGAATTCAGGGCGACCGTGCCCGGCACGTCGTATCGATCCATCACCTCCATCATACGCCAAATGCCGACCCGCACGCCGTAATCGCGCCAGGAGTAGTTCAGCACGTCCGGCTTCAGATGCGCCGTAACCGGCGTGATCGAGGTCGCGGGCTTGTCGAAGTGAAAGTGCTCGATATTCGGAATCACCCAGACCGCGACGCGAGCGCCGTTCGGAAAGCGCAGCGGTTTACGGTCGACAATCGGTGAATAACTGAAACGCTCGTGCTCCATGCTCGTCTCCCACTCTGATGCGTTTGATGGCGCATTATCGCCCACCCAAAATAGATAGACGAATCGATGGACTCACCCCGCCACCGCCGTCCCGAACATGCGATCGAGATAGGAGTTCAGCAAATGATGAATAGCCTTTTCGAGGCCCATAGTCGGACCGGGGCGGAAGTTGCGGGAGCCGACGCCGTTCTGGAGCGAGAGCATCATCTCGGTGTCTTCGCCGGCGACCAGCCGAATGAAATCCTTGACCACCGTGTTCTTGGCCTCGAAGGCCGGCTGCTCAAACCACTCGTCCGGGTATTGGGTCAATATGGTAATGCGCGTTTTGTCCGGCGCGATGGGATGACAGAACCACGGCTGTAACATGTCGGGCCGGGCAAACATATTGAAGCTCGGCCGGATGAAGATGGTGAAGGCAAAGGACTGCGATTTCTGTTCCAGCCAGGGCATGGCCTTGCCAAACAGCCAGGCGCCATCCGGGGCCATGGTCAGGCTTTCGTACTCCGAGTGGTAGCCGTTGGGGGTCAGGTAGAACGGAAATTTATCTACGGGAAAGACCTTGCCAAAAGACGAACCATGAATCACCCCGACGTGATAGATGTCCATCAGGTTTTCCGGGATAAACTTCCAGTTGCAGTCCAGCTCAAAGGTGTACTCGTCGGCGATGCGAGTGTCTTCGGCGTGTAAGAACCCGGCGGCTTCCTGCACGCGGTCGACAGCGAGATAGGAGGCCAGGCTTTCTGCCTGAGGATCGAAGTTAATAAAGATATAGCCCGCCCAAGTGTCGAGTTGAACGCTGGGCAAACGGCAGGACTTCCAGTCGAAATCCGTGACCTGTGCACTGTAGGGCGCGCCGGTCAGCTCGCCGTTCAGACCGTACGTCCAGGCGTGATACGGGCAGCTGAACTCCTGGGTATTCCCCTCGCCCTGGACCACCTCGACACCGCGATGCTGACACACGTTGGCAAAGGCGTGCAGTGCGCCGTTCTTATCCTTACAGATAAGAACGGGCTCGCCGGCAATGCGCAGGGTGCGGTAGTCGCCCGGCTTAGTATATTGCTCGACCCGTCCGACGCAGATCCAGTCTTTCATGAAGATCTGTTCGATCTCTTTTTGGAAGATCTCGGGCGAGGTATAAAACTCGCCCGGCAGATGCCTGGCGTGTAGCAGGTCCTGCCGTGTTTTTGAGAAGTCTTGAAGGTCGAGATGGGCGGACATGATACCTCCTAAGCTTTGTCTCTCTTTTGGAAGAAGTCGAGCAGCGCCGCGTTACACGCCTCGGGATTATCCTCAAGCACCATATGACCCGCGTGGGGAATATCGACCCACTGACCGTCCGGGATACACGTGAGCATTTTTTGACAGGTGTCAGCGCTCAGTACGTCTGACTCCCCCCCACGCAGGATCAGGGTCGGGCAGCGAATCTGACTCAAAAGATCCCAGGTCTGCTGCGGGTCGTCGGGCTTGAGATTCGGATCAAAGATGGCTTGGTCTATCCGCCACGCAATCCTGCCGTCCGGTCCTTCTTTGAGCATCCAGTTGAGGCGCGTTTGGCGGTTTTCCTCTGAGGCTTTGGGATGGCGCATTTTCAGAAACGCCTGGGCCGCCTGCCACGAGCCAAACCCCGCAGGCGTGTTCCCCAACTCGGTGCGCATGCGCTGCATGCCCGCGGGATCAACCTCCGGGCCGATGTCCAGGATGCCCAGCGCCAGCACCCGGTCGGGATGACGCGCGGCGTAGTGAATGGCGTTGAGACCGCCCATCGAGTGGCCAATCAGAATGAACTTGTCGAGTCGGAGCGTCTCGATGAAGGCCTCCACATCCGAGACGTAAGCCGCTCGCGTGTAGTCGCCGTCCGCAGCCCAGTCGGTCTCCCCCCGCCCGCGCTGGTCCAGGGCCAGGACCCGATATCGGTCGCTCACGACTGCGGCCCACTCATCGAACCAGTGGCCATAGGCGCGTAAACCGTGCAGACAGACCATGGGCGTCGCCTGCGCACTGCCCCATTCCACATAATGCATCCTGAGGCCGTTGATGGTGGCATAGTGACTCGTTGTCTGGCTAGACATGGCTCACTCTCCTGATTCGCGCTGCTACTGCGTGACAAAGCCGCCATCTACGGACATGGCCGTTCCGGTCACAAAAGAGGCGGCATCGGAACACAGCCAGACTACCGCCTCGGCAATCTCCTCCGGTTGCCCCATACGCCCTACTGGCTCCCTGGCCTCGATAGCCTTGATGATCTGGTCGCCCAGTTCAGGCTGGGCGGCCAGGACCTTATCGACCAGCGGCGTTTGGACTGGCCCCGGACAGACGGCGTTGACCCGAATGCCCGATTTGGCGTACTCCAGGGCCGCGGTTTTCGTCAGGCCGAGAACGCCGTGCTTGCTGGCCGAATAGGCCGGCATCCCGTTCGATCCCACCAACCCGAAGTTCGAGGCGGTGTTGACGATGGCACCCCCACCCTGGCTCAACATGTGCGGGATCTCGTGTTTCATGCAGAGCCACACGCCGGTCAGGTTGGTCGCAATGATCCGGTCCCAGTTCTCCTGGCTGCACTCGGCGGTCTGCTTGATGTCTCCCTGGATACCGGCGTTGTTCAAGGCGCAGTCCAAACGGCCATAGGCTGCCACTGCCTGCTCGACCAGGGCGGCTACCTCCGCCGCCTGGGAGACATCGGCCCGAACGAACTGCGCTGTTCCACCAGCCGATTCGATTATGCGGATCGTCTCCTGTCCGCCGTCCACATCCACGTCGGTAACAACGACCCTGGCGCCCTCTCTGGCAAAAGCCACAGCCGAGGCGCGTCCAATGCCCGAGCCACCACCGGTCACCAGTGCTACTCTTGTGTCTAATCGTCCAGCCATGGCCGCTACTCCTTTCTGATGAAACCCTTTCTGATGAAAACCGTTCGTGGGAGGTTTACTCCACTCGCCGGAAGCGGGTGGGCTCAATGGCCTCAAAGATATGGGGATTGTGATACAGTTCTACGGCGCTGGTGACTTCCACCAGCGAAAGCGTCAGATAGTAGAGCGGCTGCGCCTCTGCGGGGAGTTGGTCAAGCGGAAATTGGTCGAGATAGGCAACCACGGCTTCCAGTTGAGGAAAGAGCGCGTCGTAGAACGCCTGAATCTCCTCCATGCTGCTGGACAAGCGTTTGGCGCGTCGCTCGCGCTCTGTGGCCAGAGCCCAGGCGCTGAACGGTTCAAGGCTCTGAAACGGCTCCGGCAGGGGGACTTCGGCCATCAGTGTCCCCGTCCGTTGAAAAAGCCCATATAGTCTTCCAACACTGTGTGAAAATGCCGAATCTGGATCTCATCGTCCTGGAGGATGAGATGCGTTTTCGCCCGCGAATTCAGACCAGTTTGCAGGGTCTCATGCGCCACGGCGTCCTCCTGGAGCACATCACAGATGCGGTGTTTGAGGTATTCCTGGCTGAGCCGCTGGCCGGCGGTTTCGGCGGGCGGGAAATGGAATTTGATCTCCCAGATACAGCGATTAACCGCCAGCGGCCAGAAATTATACGTCATGTAATAGTCGTCTTCGATGCCCCGAAACTGGAGAATGACGAAATTGGGAAAGATTACAAAAAAGTCAAAATCCCCCAGCATGGGCAGGCGGCTGTTGGTTGTCGCCGTATTGAGTTGGTTCATGAGTGCACCGGTCGGCGTCGGGGTACTTTCTGAATTATAGGTGGTCGACCAGACCGCGTGGTGATTATACAGCTTCACACCCGAGAGACGCAGATAGCGGTTGTCTTTGAGGACGAACATCCCCGGAAAGGAGTAGCGATGCTGGAAGGGCAGGTGATACGCCTCGTTCTGAGCGTCCAGGGCGACCTTCCAGTTGGCCTGCTCTTCGACTTTATAGGTATGGGTGAGGCGGCGCTTATGAAAGGTGGCACCTTTGAACTGTTCAGCCACGCCGCCCAGGTAGTCGATGAGCGTCTCTTGGGGCTGCGGACCCAGATGCACAAAGATAAACCCTTCCCACACATCGGTGGTCACCGGGGAGAGTCCCAGCTTGCTCTTATCAAGATCGTGGAAGTTCTCTTCATCCGGGACGCCGGTGAGTTGCCCCTGGGCGTTATACCCCCAGCTATGAAAATGGCAGGCTAGGGCTCCTCGGCAGGTTCCGCGTTCTTCCCAGACCAGCTTGTTGGAGCGGTGCGAACAGACATTGTGAAAGCCACGTATGACTCCGTCCTTTCCTCGGATGACCAGAATCGAGGTTTTGCACACCGCCAGCTCGCGCACGAAAAAGTCGCCCGCATTGGGAACATCATCGACACGGCCCACGTTGAGCCAGGTGCGACGAAAAACCCGTTCGCGTTCAAGCTCAAAATACTCCGGGGAAATGCACGATTCCGCCGGTACGGGTCCTGTCCCCAGCTCGGGGTATTCCTTTGACCAGCGTCTGTTCTCCGTGGCGGCTTGCATGGCAATCCCTCCCTATTTTGGCGTGATCTTCTTCATAATCGTCGGCTGCGTTCACCCGCTCTCACAGCCCTTCTGCATCTTTCAAATCGATGGTGTCAAGAGCTACGGCGAACTAATTGCGCTCCGCCCGTTGACACGCCGCCTCAGAGTTTGCTCTGGTACTGTCATAACTCGGCTGCTCTATGTGCAGTCCATTGATACAGGAGGGATGTCATGGCGAGTACTCATGAGCTGAAGGCGAACGAGCAGCAAGAGGACGCTGCTCCGGATATCTTTGCGCCAGCGTTTGGCAAAACCGGTCTCTCCCTGCTTGAAAAAGTCAAGGTTCAAGCGCAGGTGCTCGTGCCGCTGCTCCGCGCCTTTCGGGCTGAGTTGGGGGAGGAGCAAGCGAACCGGATTGCCAACCAGGCACTCCGGGAGTGGTCGGAAAAACTCTTCCAAGACATTGGGGGCCAGCTCTCCGGCAGCCCTCGGCAGAAATGGGACGCCTTTAATAAGGCCCTCTTTAAGCAGGTCGGCGGCGATGTGGACCTTGAGGTGCTCAAGCAGACGCCGGACGCCTGGGAGTTCAATATCACCAGCTGCCGCTACGCGGATTTCTTCCGGCAACTGGGAGAACCCGAACTCGGAGCGCTGCTGACGTGTGAGATGGACGTGGATATAGAAGCGGTGGGAGGTCCCGGAATCACAATGACCCGGACACAAACGATCATGAAGGGTGCCAATTACTGCGACTTTCGGTTCAAGATGAAGACGGACGGGTGATGGGCGTTAGCGACCAAAGGCTTCCAGGATGGCCTCGTGATTTGTGAGCACCTCCTCACGGCTGAGCCCAAAACTGGGTGAGTAGAGGGACACTTCATCGACTATGCCCTCGTAGCGGGAGAGGGCCTGGCGGCATTCCTGTGGTGTACCGGCAATGGAGATGAGGTCCACCATCTGCTCGCTGACACCGGCAATCATCCCCGCGGTATCATCCCGCGCCCATGCCTCACGGATGCGCGTTTTTTCCTCGGCCAGATCGTGCTGGTCCAACACAATATCGTAGTAGGGAAAAGTGGTGTAAAAGGCGATCTGTCGCTTTGCCCTGTCTCTGGCTTTCTCTCTATCCTTATCAACGGCACAGATGACCAAACTCATGCAGCCTACCTGGTCTGCTTCTCGTTTGCTTTCTTGCATCCCTTCGGCCATATAGCGGCGCGCGACATCGGCGATGTAACGTGGCGTATTGCAGGCGGCAACACACAGGCCATCGGCGACCGCCCCTGTGGCTCGGAGGAATTTGGGCATGACTGCTCCAAAATAGATGGGGATTCGAGCGCGGTAGGGACGGTGAAAGCGTTGATACTCACGAATCTGGATATGCTTGCCCTGGTAGTCTACACTCTTTCCGGAGTGGGCGGTCCACATCAGGCGCAGAACCTCCGTATACTCGCGGACATACGCGGCCGGGGGATGGAACCGCACCGCATGCCAGTTTTCGTTCCATTCCCTGGGGCCGGGGCCAATACCAAGAATAAGGCGGCCCTGGGCAATTTCGTCCACGGCCGTTGCCGCCAACTCCATAAGGACGGGGCTGCGCGCCATAGTCAGGGCGATGGCCGTGCCAATGCGTACCCTGTCTGTCTGCATGGCGATAGCGGTCAGGGGAACGAAAGCCTCACGCCAGGCCTCGGTCACCCATACCGAATCAAACCCGGCCTCCTCGGCCTGACACGCAAAACGGACCATATCTGCCATTGTCAACTGGTCGCCGGTGAGAGTGAGGCCGAGACGCATATGCTTCTCCTCTTGTGCGACCTTAGCTCACGTCCGTGCCTGGTCAATCAGGGCGAGAACCCGCTCCGGGGTGAGCGGAATCTCGTTGACCCGTACCCCCAACGGTGTCAGGGCGTCCGCCACGGCATTGGCGATGGCCGCCGGCGGTGAAATGGCTCCGCCTTCGCCCATGCCTTTGATGCCGCGCGGCGTGTTCGGAGCCGGGGTTTCAATATGGCCGATTTCGACCCGAGGGACATCTACCGCGGTGGGAGCCAGATAGTCCATCAGCGTGCCTGTCAGCAGTTGGCCGTTGTCGTCGTATACCGTCTGTTCGTACAGGGCCGAGCCTATCCCCTGGGCCACGCCGCCCTGGATCTGCCCGTCAACCACCAGCGGGTTGATAATGGTGCCGCAGTCTTCGACCACAATCAGCCGCAGCAGCCGGACGTAGCCGGTTTCGATGTCCACCTCGACCGTCGCCAGAACCGTGGCGTTGGCGTGGGTCCAGGGTGGCGGGGTGTAGTGCGCCGTCGCTTCCAAACCCGGCTCTTCGTCTTCCGGCAGGCCCGCCGGTGCCCGGACAACCAGCAGGTGGGCGATGTCCTGGAGGGGCATGAGCGTCAGGCCGTCCGTCTTGCGCCGGACCAGCCCCTCGGCCAGCTCAAGATCATCCTGTGGCACCTCGCTCAGACGTGATGCCGTGCGCAGAATTTTCTCCCGCAGCCGGCTCGACGCCTGAATAATGGCGCCGCCGCCGAGCACGGCACTGCGGCTAGCCCACGTTCCCCAGCCGTGCGGAACGGTCGTGGTATCCCCCTGGATCACCCTGACGTCAGCCACGGGCACGCCCAGCTCGTCTGCCGCAACCTGGGCAAACGTCGTCTCATGGCCCTGGCCGTGCGAGTGGGTGCCGACCAGGACGGTGACCTTGCCGTTCGCGTCTATACGCACGGTGGCGGATTCATAGCCGCCCCAGGTGATGCCGACCGGCTCGAAACTGCGATAGCTGTAGGACGAGCTTTCGACATAACAGCCCAGGCCGACGCCGAGGTAGCGCCCGTGTTGTCTGGCTTGCTGCTGCTCGGCCCGGAAAGCCTGGTAGTCGAGCATGTCCAGGGCCTTTTGCAGGGCCTCCCGGTGACTGCCGCTTTCAATCTCAACCCCGGTGACGATCTGATAGGGATGTTCTTCCTTACGAATCATATTGCGCAGACGCAGTTCGGCCGGGTCGAGCCCCAGTTTCTGTGCTCCCAAGTCGAGCAGGCGTTCCATGACCAGGATGCTGACCGGCAAGCCCACCCCACGATAGGCCCCACTCGTCACCTTGTTGGTGACAACCGAGAGGGCCTCGCAGCGGAAGGCCGGGACCTTATAGGGGCCTCCGGGGAAGGCCGAAGCCGCCATACCGGCCTCCAGGGCCGAGCCCCACGGATAGGCCGAGTATGCGCCCACGTCACAGATAAAACGCCCCCTCACCCCCAGGATAGTTCCCTCCTTGGTCAGGGCAAGTTCGGCCTGCACGACTTGCTGCTTGGCCTGCAAGGTCGAGGCAGACAGGTTTTCGCGCCGGTCTTCGATCCACTTGACCGGGCGGCCGACATGCTTGGCAAGAAAGGTCAGCAGGACTTCCTCGGGATAGACATATGCCTTGGGTCCAAACCCCCCGCCGACATCCGGCGCAATGACCCGAATATGGTGCTCGGGAAAGTCCAGCAGACGGGCCAGGTGGGCGCGCATCAGATGCGGCACCTGGGTCGAGGACCACAATGTCAGGGAGCCCAAGGCCGGCTCATAGTGGGCCAGACAGCCGCGGGCTTCCATGGGCAGGGCCAGATGCCGGCCAGTCGCGAAGCGCTCGGCTACGATGCAGTCTGCCGATTGAAACGCCTGGGCAATTGCGCCAGCCTCCATGTCCACC
>JAJDZM010000292.1 GCA_022824615.1 Candidatus Binatia bacterium
CATAAAAGGACTTTCTTGCCACGTAAGGCCGATAAAGACAGATCGTGGCCTTCATGTGTCTTCACTGTAAAGTCCGGCGCGGTGTCTCCTATTTGCAACATGACATTTGTTCTCCCTCTGGTCAGGCTGGACTGTTGCCAACTAGAGCGCGCTTAACAGATTCCGCTGATTATATTCAATCTTTGCCCGCTCTTTTAAGTATTTCGTGAGATCCTGATAAGCCGCCGTTTTTTTTCTTTGGAGGAGCGACTGACGAAGGTCATCCCGTTGCTCTTCGAGTTGCTCCGGATCGGCCGGAATATATTCTTTAAGAACCGCAACAAAAGTATTCCCCCCCCATGTATAGCTCTTGGAGGCGACAGGGGCTTCCGGTGTTAATCGAAACGCCTCGGTCTTCAGAGCCGGCACAACACCGATCTTTGGAATATAGCCGCCCCGACGCGCAAACGCCCCAGTCTCTTCTACTGTGAGTGCTTCTGCTTTTGCCAAACTGGACAAATCCTTTGTCTCCTTGAGTTTCGTGAGGAGTTTGTCCGCTTTCTCCTGGGCTAAGCGTTCGGCTTGTTCACTCCGGTACTGTTCTTCAGCCTCTTCTTGCACTGCCGTAAACTCTGGAATCCGAGAGGGTACCCGCTCCGCGAGCGACACCAGGAACCAAGCGTTATCAGCTTGAACGGGGTCACTGATTTGTCCTGGTGACTGTCCGAGGGCGGTTTCAACGAGTTTTGGACGGCGACCAAGGCCCGGAATTGTCTCGTTCTGATTGACAAGCGGGGTTTCCTTTGCCTCTAATCCAACGGATTCGGCAAACTGCAGGAGCGTCGTACCATCAGCGATATTCTTTCGATCCTCTCGTGCCCGTTTCTCTGCAATAGCCCGACTTTTTTGTTCCTGCAATTCTTCGGTGACCGTATCAGTGACTTCTTCAAGCGGTTTGATGCGCCCGGGCTGGATTGCCTCAACCTTGATGATGTGAAAGCCGAAGGTTGTTTCGACGAGGTCGCTCACTTGTCCAACCTCCATGCCGAAAGCGGCCTCTTCAAACGGCCTGACCATACGGCCCCGCCCAAAAAAGCCGAGGTCTCCGCCGTTGCTGGCCGTTCCCGTATCCTGTGAATATTCCTCGGCCAAGGTAGCAAAATCTTCTCCCTGGCGCGCTCGTTCGAGAATACCTTGCGCTGTACTTCGCGTGTCCGCTTTCCTTTCATCTGAGATGCCGTCAGCCAGGGAGAAGAGAATATGACGGGCTTGGACCTGCTTCTCTTCCGTAAAGCGCTCATTTTTATGAGTGTTGTAAAAATCGAGCACCTCATCTTCAGAGACCGAGGCCTCTGCCTCAAAGTCTTCCGGTGCATACGAGACATAATGCAGGCGGACACGCTCCGGTATCCGAAAAGATTCCGTGTTGTTGGTGTAAAATTCGCGTACCTGCTGTTCAGCGATCGTGACCAGGTCGACCAGATCCGCCGAGGCTATTTTGAGGAAAGCGAGATTTACTTGTTCTTGTTCAAAACGAAATAATTCTTCTACCTCATAATCCGTAGCGCGGATTGATCCGTCAATGAATTTTTGAAATCTCTCGATAACGAGCCGGTTCCGTTGCTGCTCTTCAAACTCCTGGGGTGTCATCCGTAAATACCGTAAGAGCCGACGGTAGCGGTCTGGGCTGAAAGAGCCATAGCTGTGAAAGGTGGGGGAGGCGGCAATCTCCTGCCGCACATCTTCATCTGATGCCCTGAATCCAATTCGGCGCGCTTCCTTGGCCAGCAACTTCGTATCAACGAGCTGATCAAGCGTCTGCTGTCGCAGATTCATTTGCTGGGCGAGTTCTGGAGTAAAACGCTCTTTATAGACTTCCCGGTAGTTGGTCTCGACATTCCGATAGGCGCGCTGGAATTCCTGGAGGGTGATAGGCTCATCATCGACCGTTACGATAATTTGCACTTGTGCATCGTCTCCAAAGCTCCCAATACCAAAAAACACGAAGACAAGGGCAATAACCAAAAAGAGCGCTTTGATCCATATTGACCGAGCCCGTTGACGCATAAAGTCAAGCATATGGGTTGACCTCCTGTTTCATCATGCCATAGTCAATATTGAAGAAAAAACAAATGTATTACAAGAACTTGCCCTATTATCAAAATTCTGCTAGAAACATGGTTCTATTAGGCCCGCTTGAAGAACGAAGGAAATAAAACATGGTTCTTAACGCGCTGTGGGGAGCGCTGTCGGTTGACATGGCAGTTGACCTGGGCACAGCGAATACCCTGATCTATGTAAAGGGTCATGGGATAATGTGCAATGAGTCTTCCGTTGTCGCAGTACAGCAGGAGGCGACTCGAGGGGCACGCCGCGTTCTTGCGGTTGGCATCGAGGCAAAGCGGATGCTCGGCAGAACGCCTGGAAATATTGTCGCTATCCGCCCACTCAGGGACGGGGTGATAGCGGATTTCGAGACAACCGAGGCGATGCTGCGCTATTTCATTCGTAAGGTCCACAGCCGTCGCGCCCTGATGCGGCCGCGTATTGTTATTTGTATCCCCAATGGCAGTACCGCGGTAGAAAAGCGGGCTGTCAAGGAGTCTGCTGAGTCCGCAGGGGCACGTGAGGTCTATCTGATGGAGGAACCGATGGCGGCGGCTATCGGAGCCGGTCTCCCGGTCACCGAGCCCATCGGCAACATGATTGTTGACATTGGTGGTGGGACGACGGAAGTTGCTGTGATCTCGCTTGCGGGTATTGTGTTCTCGTGTTCGGTGCGATCTGGCGGCGATAAAATGGATGAGGCGATTATTCAGTATGTCAAACGGAAATATAATCTTTTGATAGGTGAACGAACTGCCGAATTGATAAAAATTACCATAGGCTCAGCCTATCCCATAGAAGAAGATCTCACTATAGAAATTAAAGGCCGCGATCTGATGACGGGGATACCAAAAACGGTAGAACTCTCCGCTGAAGAAATGCGTGAGCCCTTGATTGAGCCGATTAATCAGATTGTCGAGGCGGTCCAGGTCGCGCTGGAACGAACGCCGCCTGAACTGGCTTCAGACATCGTGGAGAACGGGATCGTACTGGCTGGAGGTGGCGCCCTCCTGCGCAACCTCGACGTTTTGTTAAGTGCTGAAACCGGGCTGCCCGTGGTCCAGGCTGAGGATCCTCTGACTGCGGTTGTGATGGGAGCGGGAAAAGCGCTCGAAGAACTCTCTTTTCTCAGAGAGGTCGCGGTGCCTTGAGTGTGAAGCATGCTTGATATCCTGTACAGATATCGTCTGCTCTTATCCTGCGGATTCTTTCTTTTTATCGCGTTACTGTTAGCGACAGTGAACGCCCGGTCTCCGTACCGGATTGACCCTGTTGGCGTACTGTTTCTCGAAGTGATGAAACCCCTTCAAGTCGGAGCGACGGTAGTGGTCCAGGGCACAAGAAAAATCCTTGATCAATATCGCGACCTGTTCTCCGTCCATCAAAACAATGAAGCGCTCCGTGCACGGCTTGAAGCGCTTGAGCAGACGCGGGAACGGTTATTCGAATTAGAGTTGACGAATCAGCGGTTAGAGCTCCTGCTGGGTTTACGGACGCAAAGCGCAGATACGTCAGTTGCCGCCCGCGTAATTGGACGAAACCCTGGGACATGGACGCATACGGCGGTGTTAGACAAAGGGGAACGGCACGGAATCCAGAAAGAGATGGCGGTGCTCACCCCAGCTGGTGTTGTAGGAAAAATTGTGTCTGTTAGTCCACATGCTGCCCACCTGCTCCTGATCTCTTCCGCCAATAGCGGGGTCGATGCCCTTGTTCAGCGTTCGCGTGTCTCTGGGATCGTGTCTGGCTCCATTGCTGGGAACTGCCAATTGAAATATGTTCAGCAGGGTAGCGATGTCGTGGTTGGAGATGAGATCATTACTTCTGGGCTTGATGGGGTCTTTCCGAAAGGACAGCAGATTGGGCGCGTGACGCGTGTCACCTCACGAGATGACGAGATATTCCAAGATATAGAGGTTACGCTCAGTGCCGAACTCGCAGAGATCGAAGAAGTCTTGGTGGTTGCTCCATCTGTCGTCCGAGCAGGAGCCGAGCCCTTCGGAAACGAATAAGCTCCGGACCTTTGGTCTCCTTGGAGCCTGCGGAGTCGGAGCGGTTCTTCTACAAACAACGGCTTTCCCGCATTTGCCATTTGCGCCTGATCTGTTACTCCTCTTCTGTGTCTATCTTGGCATTTTTCACGGCGCCATGGCTGGAGCGGCGAGTGCTTTTTTCTTGGGATATATGCTGGATAGCTGTTCAGGGGCCCCGGCGGGGATGTGGACTCTCGCTATGAGTCTTGTTTTTACCGTGACAAAACTCCTGTCCCAAAGGCTGTGGATTCAGAATCCTCTCTGTGTCCTCGGACTCGTTGCCGGCGCAGTTCTCTTAAAGGCAGGTACCTTTCTCGCGCTGCTCGAAGGACATTGGGCAGTCGCTTCCATTTGGTCTTTTCTCACACAATACGTACTGTGGGATTTACTCCTGGCTCTCTCCCTGACCCCGCTCATCTTTGTCCTCCTGGCAAGGGGAGAGCGCGCTATCGCTAGAGTATAAATGTACGAGCAGTCAGAGGTCTTTGCGTCTCAGGAAACGCTTACCGCGTGCTACCGTCGCATCGGTATCATTAGTCTTATCGTCTTGTTTGTTTTCAGTGCTCTGGGCTTTCGTTTATGGCAGCTGCAGATCGTTGAGGGTGATCGCTTCCGAACACTGTCGGAAAAGAACCGTATTCGCCTGAAGCGGCTGCCGTCCATACGGGGCCTCATGCTTGATCGGACCGGACGGGGCGTCGCCGGAAATCACCCGTCGTTTGATGTCATTCTGGTCCCGGAAGACGTACAAAATCGCCTGACAACGCTCCACACTCTCGTATCGTATTTACCTGAGGCGGCAGGTTTTCTAGAGGGAAAGGCTCCCCGAAATCCACGTCGACCCGCATACGAAGGCATCTCTGTAGCCCGTGATATCTCTTGGAATACGCTGGCCGCGATCGAAGCTCACCAGTTAGACCTGCCCGGTGTCACTGTTGAGGCAAGTCTCAAGCGCTTCTATGCCGCTGGGAATCTTGCTGCCCACCTCGTCGGCTACATCGGTGAAGTGAATCAGACCGAGATTGCTGAAAATAAGGGGTACCGGCAGGGCGACCTTGTTGGCAAGGTCGGACTGGAGAAAGCCTGGGAAGGAGAACTGCGTGGATATAACGGTGGACAGCAGATTGAAGTTGATGCAACGGGAAGGAAATTACGTGTTTTAGACGAAGTGAAGACCCAGCCCGGACATAATATACACTTAACGCTCGATCTTGAACTGCAAGAACAGGTCGAACAGGCTCTAGGGGAGGCAGAGGGAGCCGTTGTGGTCCTTGCCGTCGAGACCGGAGAGGTTCTGGCTCTGGCCAGTCGTCCCACATTTGATCCCAATCTTTTTGCGCTCAGTATCAAGCCCAACGAATGGCAAACGCTCGTAGAGGATCCTCTCCGCCCGCTTACCAATCGGGCCCTCCGGGGCCAATATCCTCCGGGCTCTACATTTAAGCCCTTTATGGCGCTGGCGGCTCTGGAGGAAGGGATTATTACACCTGAGACGCAGTTCAACTGTCAGGGCGGTCTGCCCTTTGGCGGGCGCACCTTCCACTGCTGGAAGCGGCCTGGGCATGGCCGGGTGGATTTGAAACAAGCCCTCGCCCAGTCGTGTGATGTTTATTTCTACAAGGTTGGACTACGTCTCGGGATACAGAATATTGCTCAGCACGCCCGCCGGTTTTGGCTGGGTCAAGATCTCAAGCTCCAGCTTGAAGCGGCATCGGGCGTGATTCCAGACGTCGAATGGA
>JAJDZM010000225.1 GCA_022824615.1 Candidatus Binatia bacterium
GACCGATTGTTGACGCTACGCTTGGCGTTGTCGTGCTGACGCCAATCTGTCCGCATACGTTGACAAACCGTCCGGTGATTCTCCCGGACCAGGCCGAGATCAATGTTGTGATCCAGACTCCAGATGAGGACGTCACTCTGACCTTGGATGGCCAAGAGGGGCATCCGCTCAAGAGTGGGGACACCGTGTCTATCCAACGCTCCCGCGTGACCGTCCCCCTCGTCATCTCCCCCAATCGGACCTTTTTTGATGTCCTGCGCAGCAAACTCCGCTGGGGGGAGAGATAGCCCCGCTGTCCGACTAGGATATGCCTTGACCGGACTCGACGGGCTCCCATATATAAAATGCGGGCAGCCAAGAGAGAAGGAAAATCATCGTGAGATATTCTACTTGTGCTTTTGTGACCGTGATCACACTGAGTTTCTTTTTTCAGCCGTCCCCCGTCGGGGCAAATCCCTGTCAGGAAGCGCAAGAATATCTGGGCCTCACCCTCCACCCAACCAAGCAAGAAGATGCGCCGGGCCTCCCCATTGCTGAGATTGCCCAACTCACTCCAGGTTCACGCGTTGGGTTGCGCAAGGGCGATATCCTTGAGCAGGTGAATAGCTGGCCTATTCAGAACTGTAAGAGTTACCGTAACGCCGTCCGTGACGCTCAGAAAAAGCAGAAGGCCGTCCTGCTGTTGGTCGCCCGCAAGGGGAAACGGCGTCCGATCTTTTTTGAGCCCGAAATCTGGCAACGGATAGAAGAGAAGAAAGAGGAGAAACAGGCGGTCGCCAGCCTGCAAACCATGTTGGCGGCACCGTTGCCGGAAGGCGTGCAAACGAGAACGGAAGCCATAGGCGACCAGGCCCTCGCCACCCTGCGCGGACTGGAAACGCTGGCCGTGCTGTCCGGCCCCCTTCCAGTCTACGAAAAGGGCGTACGAGAGGCCAGGAATCGTATCCGCAGCTTGAGCCGTCAGAGCCAAGGAGATGCAGAAAAGCGCGTGGTGGCCGGTGCCAGAGTCCTCTTTGGCTATTATGAGACGGCCCGTGCGATCCGTCAGTATAAGCATGACTACATCAGCAGTGATCGGAAAGACATCCGGCAGGGTCGGGCCATAAGCTTTACCTCCGAAGCCGTTCCTTATTTTTACGATTCGCCTGTCACCGCCTGGGTGGATAAATATCCGTTTCTCCGTTCGAGCATTAAAGACTCACCGGATAAACTGGGTTTTGACTTTATTGAGCGGCCTGGCAGTTGGAACCCGGACCGCGCGGTTCAACTCCTGTGGCGGCAGGCCCGGAATGAAACAGACAAATTTGCCCAATGGGTGAACGGGCAGGCGAACGTACGGCCGACACCCTAAGGTCTTGGGCCGCGAAAACAGAACCTGGGGTGCAGCCTCAGCTGCGCCCCTCTCTTCTGCCAGTCAGCCGGAGGTCACCGGCGCAGGTGCCCTAGCTATTCGATATACGTCCGCAGATCTCCGCAGCTTGCCCTCTTGAAAAACACCACCTACCCCAGATAAACATCTCATTCCGGTCATGGCCTATCGACCCAGCACAGCACGAATCACAGCAAGGAGGGAAGTATGCCCCTAGGTCAGCAAGAACAAGCCTTTATTGATCAACTCGTGGCCGCCGGCGGTCGCGGCTTTAACGAAATGGAGGTTGCGGAAGCACGCCAGGCCATTGTTCCACTCTTCCAGGTTGAGAATCCAGAGCCGGTTGCCAAGGTTGAAGATCGGACCATTCCGACCCCGAACGGCGCCCTGCCGGTCCGCATCTATACGCCCGAGGGAGACGGCCCGCTTCCCGTTCTGGTCTTTTTTCATGGGGGCGGCTGGGTGGTCGGCGACCTCGAAAGCCACGATGCAACCTGTCGCGTCCTGACCAACGCCGCCGGTTGCATGACGATTGCCGTCGATTACCGCCTCGCTCCGGAGCACAAATTTCCCGCGGCGGCTGAGGATTGTTACGAAGCGACCAAATGGGCGGTGCTCAACGTGGCGTCCCTTGGCGGAGACCCGCAGCGGGTGGCGGTTGGCGGCGATAGCGCCGGCGGCAACCTGGCCGCAGCAGTGGCGCTCATGTCGGGAGACCGTGGCGCCCCTTCGCTCGCCTACCAGCTCTTGCTCTATCCGGTCACCAACCATTCCTTTGATACCGAGTCGTGTCGGCAGAACGGGGAAGGCTATCTGCTGACCAAGGACTCCATGGTGTGGTTCTGGGACCACTATCTTGAAAACGATGAGGCGGGCAAGAATCCGTATGCCTCTCCGCTCCTGGCCAAATACGTGAACAGCCCGCCGCCGGGGCTGGTCATCACGGCCGAGTTTGATCCCCTGCGCGACGAGGGCGAAGCCTACGGCAAAAAGCTCCAGGACGCCGGCGCTGATATCACCATATCCCGCTACAACGGAACGATTCACGGATTCTTCAGCTTCTTCCATCTTGACGCTCAGAAGAAAGCACTGGCAGAAGTGGCTGAGGGACTGAAAGCAGCGTTCGCTCAATAAACGCGTATGGGGCCTATTTTTTTACCGTCGAATAGAGAGGGGCGGCCGCACCAGGCTGCCCCTTCTTTTTGCTCCACTGTCGGGGGGACCAATCCCTCCTTTTCACAATTCTTTCTTTTAATTTCGTCCGGCATTGACTGTCTCTTTGCAGGGCATTAGCCTGAAAAAAGGATACTCAACCCCACGGAGGTAGGTATGGCTTCAACGATGACGTATTCCCAACCCGCGGCCTATGCATCTGAGGTGGCGCGTGCGGAGTTTATTCGCCGCACGTATACCCACCTCGCGTTGGCGATATTGGCCTTTATCCTGGTTGAAAATCTCCTGTTACAGTCGTCGTTTGCACCCGCTCTGGTCCAGACCATGGTTGGGGGGTACGGCTGGTTCGTCGTGCTCGCCGCATTCATGGGCGTGTCCTGGCTGGCCGACCGCTGGGCGCAGTCTGATGCCTCGCCGCAGATGCAATACCTGGGACTGGGTCTGTATATCGTGGCCGAGGCGGTCATCTTTCTCCCCATGCTGTATATTGCGACGCACTATAGCTCGCCGGATGTGATTCCGACGGCCGGCCTGATGACCTTGCTGCTGTTTGGCGGGCTGACGTTCACGGCTTTCACCACCCGCAAAGACTTCTCTTTTCTGCGGGGCATTCTCGCCGTGGGCGGATTTGTCGCCCTGGGGGTGATCTTGGCCAGCATGCTGTTTGGCTTTAGCCTGGGGTTGTTCTTCTCCACCATTATGGTTGCCTTTGCCGCCGGGTCCATTCTGTATACGACCTCGAACATTATTCACCACTATCGGACCGACCAGCACGTTGCCGCCTCGCTGGCGCTGTTTGCCGGTGTGGCCCTGATGTTCTGGTATCTGTTGCAAATTCTGCTTTCCCTGGCGAATGATGACTAGCGACCAGGGCATGTGGTTGCCCCGTGTCATGCGGTTGACTCATCCTCTCTATTCCGTCCCCGTTGCTGGCCCATCACAATCCCCGTCAGCAGGCCCACCGCTCCTATCCCCTGGAGCAGACCTACTGACTCGTCGAGAAATATCCAGGCCAGCAGGGCAGCTCCAAGCGGTTCGCCGAGAATCGCCAGTGCGACCAGTGTTGGAGACATATAGGCCAGCGCCCAGTTCAGAATGGTATGACCCAATACCTGGGGAATAAGGGCAAGCAGGATCAGGACGAGATAGACCCGTGGGGTATAATCCAGCAGCGGCAGTTGGAGGACAAGACAGCCGGCGAGTAAGATAACCGCTGCACACCCATAGACCAGCCCGACATACACGCTCAGGCCGAGACGCGGTCGGGCCAGGCGGCCACATAGCAGATAGGCAGAGATCATGACTGCACCGCATACGGCTAGGGCATCGCCGTACAGCGCGGACTCTCGGGCCGGACCTGCCTGCTGAAAATCGTTCCAGCCGATGCACAGGCTGCCGAGCAATGCCAAGCCTATCCCCAACCATTGACGCCGGACGAGACGTTCCCGCCAGATAAGATAGCCGGCAATGGCGAGCAGGAGCGGATTGATCGTCACCAGTGCCACGGAACTCGCGACAGAGGTGTAGCGGAGCGAGGCAATCCAGGCAGCAAAGTGGAGAGCCAGACACAGACCGGCTACACTCACCACCCGCAGGTCAGGAAGCGAGAGTGAGCCGCCCGCAGTTCGGAGCCGGACGAGGCTCAGCGGGGTGAATAGCAGTGCGGCGAGACCCAGCCGAAAAGCAGCCACTACGAGCGGCGGGACGTCGGGGACAAGCTTTATCAGCGGCGCAGCCGTCGAGATGGCGAGAATGCCCACCCCCAGAACAGCGAGCGTTCCACGCGGCCTGGCTCCACTCATCCGAGCTAAAGAGGAAACGTCTCCTTCCATAGCGACGAGATGCTGGAGACGTTTCCTCTTCGCGGAATGGGCTTTACAGTTGGAACTGCATCATGCCGAAGCCCACGACCATGGTTCCTTCTTCATACATGACGACTTCGCCTCGTGCGCCTTCGACTGCCCCGGCCACCGCAATCCAGTTCCGGATTTCGTGCGTTCCGTTGCCGACCGCATCAATCTCCGCATCCGTAATATCGAACATGGCCGGGTCCTGTTGGCACAGGAGGTCGAGGAATTTTTTATCAAAGTGCGCGTCCACCTTGCCCATGTCCGGCGTGCCAACCGCATGCGACAATCCCCCCGTGCCGAGCAGAGCCACGCGGCGGGAGCTGTCCCACGACCGGATGGCTTGCCCGACCATCCGCCCGAAATCATAACACCGCTTCAGGCTCGGCAGGGGCGGCAGGACGCAGTTCTGAATCAGCCACAGATAGGACATGTCCCACCGCGGCGTCAAAAAGTTCAGACAGGTCAGAAATCCATGGTCTAAGCCGACTTCACCAATTCGCGTCAAGTCGAAGCCTTGGCGGACCCCCTCGTCAAGGACCGCTTCGGCCAGCTCCGGTTCAAAATTGACCGAGATACTATTGCAGGGCATGCCGAGCCAGTTTTCGACCGGGCCGACGCTCGTCTCAGCCGTCACCACGCCGAACGACGGGTAGCGACGCGGGTCGAGCGCATTAAAATGTTCGTCTGAGATCACGACGATCGTATCGGCTCCGGCCGAGGTAAAGGTTTCTCGGAGGGTATCGAAGCCCGTATTGATCCTCCCCCAGGTGGCCTCATCCGCCATCTGGGGCGCGCTCATCATCAGGGGACTGTGAACTGACGACATGGCTGCAACGATGTCCGCCATTGGATTCTCCTTTTTCCTTCCATCCCCTCTCCCCTGGAGGGAGAGGGCTAGGGAGAGGGGGCCTCAAGTCTTTACCCCAGCCCCAATTCTTTCTTCGTTACTTTCAGGCATATCTTCTTCTTAGTCGGATGAGTCGGAGCGGCGCATAATGTGTTCTCAACAAAACTCTACCACCAACTTTCATATTTGAACTTCTTCCCGTTTCTTTTGCCGGTGTGACGGACCCGTCCGTCTTGGTAAGCCGTGATCTTTCCCTTGTATTTGTTGCCGCTCTCGTCTTTGTATTTATACCGTCGGAGTGTCGCCCCCGGTGGTGGCAGACCCAGCATATCCCGCACTAGGGTTTCGGTTCTCGTTGCTCCCGGCTCCAGACCCACCGCGTCCCGTAGCTCGGCCTCAGCGATGCCGGCAGCAAGTGCATTTTGATCGACGGGCGGTCTTTGATGGTATGTGCCATAGCCTGATAACATACGGGCCCAGTTGCCCTGGGGCGTCGGTCCACACCCCGCCAGGAGCAGTAGTGCTCCGATACCGACCAGTGCCCCCATCTGCCGCCTTACCGCTGAAAAAGTTTTCATTGCCCGGTCTACTCCAACCCCAGCTCTTTCTTCTTTGCCTCGGAGATGATGCCGTCCTTATCCCAGCCTCGCAGTTCGTAATACTCGGGCAGCATCTCACCCAGTCGGTTGACCTCGCCCTTGGCCGGGCCGGACGGGATGGGCTCTTCCAGAATCCGCTTGGGCAGGGTGTCGTCCTTGCCGGTGAAGCCCGCCCGTTCGTTCCACAGCCGCTCCAGGTTCCAGATCCGCTCCCCAATGTGGACCAGTTCTTCCAGCGTATACGGCACGCCCGTGGCGGCCGACAGTTGGGGCAGCATCTCCTCCAGACCTACGCCGAAAGTGAGGAATTGGCACAGGCCGGTGGCATCAACGGTTGAGGTGGCGTCCTGGAAGATTTTAGTAATCTCCGCCTTCTCTTCTGTGGCGCGCGGGTCCATCTGACGCGGCAGGCCCAGAATTTCGGCCGCCACCGTATAGGCTTTCAAGTGACACGCCCCGCGGTTGGAAGTTGCATAGCCCAGGCCCATGCCCTGAATGGCGCGGGCCTCGTACGCGGCAAACTCCTGACCGCGGACGCCCATGAAGAACTCGGGTCGGCCCAGCGTCTCGGTCATGCGTTTGGAGCCTTCGGCCACGGCATCACCAAAGCCCTGCCGGTAGGCAGTCTTCTCGGCCATGGCGACGAGGGCTTCCGCGCTGCCGAACTCCAGCGGAATCTCGGTTTCGTCTTGGCTGACCACACCCTTCTCGAACAACTCCATGGCCGCGGCTACGCTGGCCCCAAAGCTGATGGAATCCATACCCAGGTCGTTACACAGCCAGTTGGCCTTGATCAGCGCGTCCAGGTCGCCCACGCCACACTCCGAGCCCATGGCCCACGCCGCTTCGTACTCGGGGCCCTCGCCGGCGATTTTCCAGTTTTGCGGATTGGTGGTGACCGAGTATTTCGAGGAGGCCTCGCCCGGCAGAGTGCTGACTCGCCCACAGGCAATGGTACAGGAAAAACAGGCTTTATTGGCGACCAGGCGGGTTTCGGTCAGGGTTTCACCGCTGATGTTTTCGGCTTCATCAAAGACGGTCTGCTGATGGTTGCGGGTCGGTAGCGCGCCGTGCTCGTTAATCACGTTGACCAGCACTTCGGTGCCGTACATGGGCAGGCCCTCGGCGGTCACGGGCGACTGCCGCAGCTTTTCCTTCATGGCCCACTGGCCTTCCAGATATGCCTGCGGGTCTGCCAGAGAGACCCCGCCGGTGCCGCGCAGGGCAATGGCCTTGAGATTTTTGGAGCCCATCACCGCGCCCACGCCGGACCGGCCCGCGGCCCGGTGCAGGTCGTTCATGATACAGGCAAAGCGTACCAGGTTTTCTCCGGCCGGGCCGATGCTGGCAATGATGGTGTCGGGTACGCCGAGTTCGGTGCGGAGGGCCTCTTCGGTCTGCCAGACCGTCTTACCCCACAGGTGGGTCGCCTCGCGCAGTTCCACCCGGTCGTCATAGATCCACAGATAGGACGGCTGCGCGGCCTTGCCCTCCAGGATGATCATGTCATAGCCGGCGAATTTCATCTCCGGCCCCCAGAAGCCGCCGGAATTCGAGGTGGTAATGGCGTTGGTCAGTGCGCCCTTGGTGACGACCATATAGCGTGAGCCACAGGAGGCGTTGGTGCCGGTCAGCGGCCCGGTGGCAAAGATCATCTTGTTTTCCGGGCTAAGCGGATCGACGCTGGGGTCCATCTCTTCGGAGAGATATTTGACGCCGAGCCCGCGACCGCCGACATAGTCTCTGGCCCATTCGGCGTTCAGCGGTTCCTTGGTGATGGTGCCGGTGGTCAGATTGACGCGCAGGACAGTCCCGGTCCAGCCGTGCATTGTGTTCGTCTCGCTCATGCGTTGCCTCCTTACTCGTCCTGCATATGTTGAAAGCCCCGGTTGACTTTGTCCGCCCAACTGGCCAGCCAGTCCGGCTGATCCATATCCACATATTCGAGTGCGCCGGTCGGGCAGGACTTGACGCACGCCGGGTCACCGCCACACAGGTCACACTTGAAGGCTTTATGGCTATCCGGGTTATAGAACATGGTGCCGTAGGGGCAGGCCACCGTGCAGACTGCACAGCCGACACACACATCGTCCATCACGACCTTCGCGTCCGTGTTCGGGTCAATGCCGATCGCATTCACCGGACAGGCCGTCAGGCACCAGGCTTCATCGCACTGAAAGCAGGTATAGGGCGCGTAGACGGCCTGCTCGTCAAATATATGGACGCGGATAACGGAACGCGACGGCTGAAAGGTCCCGGTTTGAACAAAGGCACAAGCCAACTCGCACTGAATGCAGCTTGTGCATTTCTCGGTAATCACGCGGAGTTGTTTCATACGGTGTTGTCCCTCCTGCACTTCCTCTAACAGATTCGTCCGAAGAATGCCACAAAAGTCGGTCGGTGGTAGTGCGTCAATTTGAAATTCGTTTCTTGTACCGGCCTCGCGGCCCAGGCTCAGGGAATGCCTGTTCAACCAACTCAACTATCCAGTCCACATCATGTAGAACGAGATCAATTCCTGCGGCCATCGCCGGCGTCATCCGCACCGACTGGTGTATCCGACAAAAATTGTAGTACAGGAAATACAAGCAGATCATCGCCACATGATTCGCGGCCTTCTTGGAGAAGGCATTAGTCTTGCGCGTGAACCGGCGCATACACATGCGCATCGTCAGGTTTTGCCGTTCGACATAAGCAGTTGAAATATGGTTGGGGTCAGGATTGCCCGACACCACCAGCGTGTCGCCAAAGCCTAAGTCCTGGGCATAATCTACGCCCCGTCCAAAGGCGTCGGAAATCGCCTCGGCATAGGCAGCATATCCGTCTGTCGTCAGTTGGCAGGGACCCGCCAGCCTCCCATTCAGATCGCGCAGAAAGGTGGTGGCGTATGTCAGACTCCGACCGCCCACCAAATAGGCAATGATGAGTTTGCTGTCGGCATCCAGGGCCGTCCATGTCCAGATACTCCCGGCGTCGGAGGGAGCGGTTGGCATCTTGGCGACCTGCTTGGCCTTGGCGTACACATAGGACCATATCTCGTCGCACTGTATGCTCGGCCTCAACATTGCGGAGATGCACATCATGGTAGGCAGCAGCAACTTTCCCCGCCTGTATGAGGAGGGTCTTTATGGTATTGAACGCCACACCAGTGATACGGTTGGTCGCCCGCATACTAGCCCCGTCCAATAGGGTCCGCAGCACCTGGACCCGCTTGTCATGAGGAATCCGGTTCATTCGTCGAATCGTCTAACTGATTGTTTTTATTGGACTATTATGGATCAAAAGCAGTCAGATGTCAACCGTTTTCCGGGGAAAGGTTCACTGCGGAGGGGGACCATCGGGCGAGAAAATCAGGCAGCCAACTTCCACTCTCCTTCCTTCTCTGCCATCAGCTCGAATGTCATCTCTCGCCTATGAGCCAGCTCATCTTCGAGATCGGCAATATGTTTCAACTGATCTTTGATAAAGCTTTCCGAGCGCTCCATATACATAAATCTCAACCATGCCTCTGCTGCTCTTGACATGCTCGCTTTGCCTGTTTCCCATCGGTGAATGGTCTGCTCGCTGACATCGAGCAGGTGCGCCAGTGTGGATTGAGACATCAGCAACTCTCGACGCAGAAACCGAATCTCTTTTCCATTCAAGTCCTTTTTGTCGAGACAGAGATGCCTGCCAATGGCCCGATGGAGTGTATCAATGTCCCTGATGGCAATACTCGTTCCCCTCCTAGATTTCTTGCGTACAAATCCATTCACTAAATACACGTCATCGAGCCCGCATTCCACATAATGATATTTCTCATGCATAATCCTCCCTCCGTTGATATACTTCTACCAAGTGGTGATGCACTCCACATGGTCCAGGCAGACCGCCACCAGGACAGTCACGCGCCGCCCAGCAACCTTGCGACGCATCTTTATCCGCCAATCGCCATATTCATCCTGGTTGGCGCGTCCGATGGGTCTCCCATCACGCAAGACCTCCAAAACCGACCGCATATCGATCTCTCGTTCTAACATGCGCTCCTGAAAATGCGGTTCACCCATACGAACATTCAGACTATCTGCCACAGATAACGTCCTCACACGCTCTGCCAGAACGTCTACTGAAGGCTCCTGCTTCTTCCGCCGCCTCTTGTGAATCGACACAACCTCCGCACCCATTACAACCTACCAATATGGTAGGTTGAGTTTCGCTGTCAAGGGGAGATTAGAGCGGACAAAACACGCTTGACATCTTCCCTTGTCCTTCTTACTCTGCCAGTCGTCTTCATCATGTAAGTGACCCGCGTGTTGGGTCGCTTGCTGAATACAACAGAATCTAGTTGTATGGGAGTCATGACCCGTACACTCGAATAGGTGAAACCTCGCATTTACATTGAGGTGCATCTGGAGCCGAGGCAATGACCGCAGAGGAGCGTGCTGTGCGCTTCCAGGCGGGCGTTAAATGCTGGAAAGGAATGTCGGAGGAAAATTGTCAGCGACGGATTGAAACAGCGGTACGACATTGGAGGGCAAAAAAGGCATACGAGCGTCGTAAAGCGGAACTGGATAAGCTGGAGCGTACTGCATCACGATTATCATTTATTGTGGTGTCGCACTCCCCATATCCCGACGTGTGCCAAACTGTTCAGGAGTGCAATGAGAAGGCAGAGGAAATGATGGCCGATGTGCGCCAAGCGAAGAAGGAAAACTGGATACAATATCAACGCGCTATTGGGAAAGAGATTCCCAAAGAATCAACTATCGTGGAAGATTACTTTAGAGCCAAAGGCTGGATTAAAGAAGGAGCAAAGCAATGAGTGAATCACTTGCGCCCATGACGCTTCCGAGGTCCTTTCGCTGTATGAATCATCACCGTTTTCCGTGCAGAAGCAGGACTCTCTGACACCTGTCCCGTTGCGATCTTCGCAACCTGTACAGCGGCTGCTGTATCACTGGCTGGGCGTTTCTGACCTTGCGGCCCTGTTGGCATGGTTGCACCTCTCTGGCTTTGAAGTATGCATAGGAGGGAGAGGCAATGCAAGGGTGCAGATTTCAAATTGACGCACTACCCAGGCGGTCTGGAACAATAACCAGCCTCACTTTTCCGTGGCGAAGGTCATTCCTGGGCTACTTACCGAATAACCTGTAAACGCTTAACAAAGGCCGCGTGCTCAGGCGTCTCGACTCCTGTCTGGAGTTCGGCTAAGACTTGCTCTACATCCCCAGCCAGCAACGCTTCAACAGCGAGACGCAGGCCGGGGAAAATCCGGCTGTGGAGCAGGCCGGCGGTATCCGGCGTCAGCGGCCGGTATTCATCGTCTATCAGCATAAACCAGTCGAGTTGTTTCTCGTACACCCGCCAGACCAGATATTCTTGCACGCCGTTGCGCCGGTAGGCCCGCAGCTTGTCATGCAGATCGTAGGCCGCGCTGCTGGCCGCAATTTCAACGATCAACTCCGGCGCTCCCTCAACGTAGTCGTCCTCGCTCAAACGAGAACGACCACCGGCTTGCGGCTCAATACGCAGCAGTGCGTCGGGTTGAGGTTCGTTGTCCAAGTCCAGACGAACCGTGGCATTATCAGCTACCCGAACCCCCGAGGTGAAGGCGCAGTAGGTCCCAAGCCAAGTCAGAACGGCGACATGAGGTTCTCCGTGACCGGCAAAATGGACGGGTGACGGCATGTAGACGACTCCCTCAATTAATTCGGCCTTTTTGATATCCAACCGAGCAGTATAGCGACGTTCAAACTCACGCCGGGTGAGTCGGTCGCCGTTTTCTAGCGGAAGTGGGCGCACTCCAGACAGAGGGTCAGATGTGCTTGTGGAAATAGCAGGGTTGCCCTGAACATTATGGACAGTCATATGGACATGCCTCCGAAACGTTCTATTGTCATCCTTGTATCATATCGGATGGACCGGGACGACATCGCTTTTTCGCCAGGAGCCGCCTTGCCGACCGCCTAGGGAAAGCGCTAGGCTACAGAGATCAACACCATACGGGAGGGCGTAGTATGAAAGTGAACTGGGACGAGGAAGTCTGTACGCATTCGGCAAATTGTGTGAAGAGCCTGCCGCAAGTCTTCAAGGTCGAAGGCGGAGAATTCGTGATTGACCCCAGCGCGGCGCCAGAGGACGAGGTCCGGGCCGTTGTTGCCAAATGCCCGTCAGGGGCGCTGAGCGTGCAGGAAGATTAAAGCGGGATAGGGCCGTTTTTCGGCGGCTGCTGGTATGTCACAAACCTCAACGCCGCATATATTTCTCAACGGCCGTGTTTCCGTCCTGGTGGGTGACATTACCCAACAGCGGGTCGCTGCGGTGGTGAATGCGGCCAACGCAAGTCTGCTGGGTGGTGGGGGTGTGGACGGTGCTATTCATCGGGCGGGCGGGCCGGATATTCTCGCGGCCTGTCAGGAACTGCGGCGGACCCGTTATCCTGACGGACTGCCCACAGGCGAAGCCGTCCTCACCACAGCCGGCCGCCTGCCGGCCCGGCATGTGATTCATACGGTCGGGCCGGTCTATGGCGCTGCCGGAGAACAGGCGGAAGGTCTGCTCACTGTCTGTTATCGCAATTCTCTCTCGCTCGCCGTACAGCATAAGCTGACGACAGTGGCTTTCCCGGCCATCTCCACCGGTGTGTACGGCTATCCGCGTGAGGAGGCTGCGGCCGTTGCCTCGCGGGCCATTACCGACTTCTTGGCTACCGACTCTCCTATCACAGAAGTCCGTTTGGTGTTCTTCGCCCAGCAAGATGCAGACGTTTTCATCATGCACCACATATTTCCGGCTGCATAAGAATCAGCCCACCCCGTTCTCCGCGCCCTCTCCCCTTCTCGTACCGAGTATGGTAGGGCTGGCTGCTCTGAAAGGGAGGGACGTATGTCGAGAGGGCAGACTGCTGCGAGCCTCATGCGCTGGTTCTGGGGAATACTTGTCTTGGGTTGCTGGCTGGGGGTGACTCCGGTTTCGGCTGAGGACGACGAGCGCCGGACCTGGCGCACGCTGGACGAACTTTCCGCAGAAGAACTCGCCCGTTTCGACTTTTCAACGGACACGCCCCGTCACGCCGATATTCCGTATATGCCGGCGGAAGCCTATCCTTTCGAGCCACCCTATACGCCCGAAGAGGTTGGCTATCGGATCATGGAGTTCCCGCATATGCCCCGCTGGAACTGCGTTCAGATTGAAGACACGGGAACACTTACCCCGACCGGCTACCTCTTTGTCCAACAGATTATCGCCCTGGTGCATTATCGCGACCCGGAAGGACTGATGGGTCAGATTCTGGCCAAGCCAGGGGAAGTCTACTCGCGCTGGCTCACCCAGGATGTCGCTCCCCCGGAAAACTACGGTAATCAGATGCTCTTCAGTACGTTCCGGACCGATCAACACCTGACCAAAAAAGCGGACCTGTTTGGCTATTCCCTGAGCATGCGCCGGGTGCGTCGTTTTCCCCAGCCGCGGCGACAGGAAAAATTTCCAAACGCGCCCATGGCCTATGACGATTTCTTGGGCCGTGACGCCTGGGAGTTCTCCTGGCGTATTGTGGGGACCGATGTGCTCTACAAAACCGCGCGCTTTCCAAAGACGCGCCAGTCGATCACGCTTCAGAGCGAGGACGGCACTTTTCAGGACGTACCGGCCAGCGCCATAAAACTGATGGGCGATGACTATCCGTTTTATACCGAAGATAACGGCGTCAAATGCTATCTGGTCGAGGCCATAGCCAAGTCGGATTGGTTGCCCGATTACTATGCGCCCCGGATTCTGTTCTGGGCGGACCAGCACTATTTCTATCCGTTGCGGACCGAAATCTACAGTAAGAACGGAGAGCCGGTTATGATAGAAGAGCGCGTGGCCAAGCTGATGAACCCACGCCTCAAGGAGCGCGGCTATCATAACCTGATCACGCTGTGGTGGGACCCGCAGCAGGACTTTTACTCATACGGCATCCACGACGCCATGCAGCTCCGGGACTGGTCACAAGCGGATAAGGACGTGTTCTTTAACCCGGACTTCATGCGCCGCACCTGGTTTCCGGCACCGCTCAAGACGCAAGCCGGGATCAGTGTCCCCGAGGAGTTTTTCCTCCGACCCCAACTCCATCGCGGCAAGTTTCCCGAAGAGCGCAGCCTTGTCCTGCCAACCTACCTCGAAGAGAGAATTCAGGCCCAGGAGGACGCCGGCTATATTGTCTTTACCGGAGAGACGAACGGAGCGGAGTAGGACCGGAAGGACGATCCTCTCGGACCGTCCTTCCTAAAGAAATCCTGTGGCCTTCTACGCTCCACCTGATCCGTTGGTCCCAGGTGAGCCGTTGGTTCCGTTGCCGCGCGTAGCCCAGAAAATCCGCTCGGGATTCATGGGCAGCTCGTATAGCCGGGTACCGGTAGCACGGTAGATTGCATTGGCCAGGGCTGCGCCCGGTGGCACGATGGGCACTTCGCCTACGCCGCGCAGACCGTAGGGGCCTTCAGAGGCCGGGACTTCGGTCAGGACGGTTTCGATCATGGGCAGGTCCAGCGCCACCGGACAGCGATAGTCCAGCAGGCTGGCATTTTTCAGCTCGCCGTTATCAAAGATATATTCCTCATTCAGAGCCCAGCCGATGCCCTGCACAGCTCCCCCCTGGATCTGACCTTCAACCTGGGTTGGATTGATGGCCTTGCCCACATCCTGGAAGCAGGTATAGCGCAGGATGGTCACCTTGCCCGTCTCTGGGTCGATCTCAACATCCGCGACATGGGCGGCATAGGCGTGGGCCGGCTGCATCCGGGTGGTGCTGCCCTTGCCGATGATCGGGCCGCTGCCCCAGGCCACACTCTCGCGGGCCAGTTCGGACAGGCTGACTTCGTTCCGGGTATCATTCTTGGCCCGGAACCGTTTAGCCTGATACTCGACCTCATCGACCGACACCTTGAGCTTTTCCGCGGCCCGCTCTTTGAGTTGGGTCAATACATCCTGACTGGCCTGGTGGGCGGCGGCACTCATTGTGTAGGTAATTCGACTGCCGCCGCTCAGGTCGGCAAACGGCGCGCTGTCGGTATCACCCACTGTGATAGTGATATCTTGGGGATCAAGCTGGAGTTCATCGGCCACCATCTGGGAAATCGTGGTACGGGTGCCGGTCAGGTCCACGGTCCCTACAAAAATCGAGGCGGTGGCGTCCGGGTTGATCTTGACCTCAGCACTCGATGTGAAAGAGCCGCCGATCCAGTAACCCAGGGCCAGACCCCGGCCGCGGTGGGGGCCCTCCAGCGGCGTGGTCCAGCACGGATGCGTCTCGATCTGTTTCAGCATCTCGGTCAGGCCGATACGGTTGAGCGGCATACCCAGGGGCAACGTATCGCCTTCTTCGGCGGCGTTTTTCTGACGGAACGTCAGCGGGTCGACGCCGATCTCGTCCGCCAGGGCATCCATCAGCGCTTCAACTGCAAAGGCCGCTGGTGTGCCGCCAGGGGCGCGGTAGGCTTGAACACGGGGCTTGTTGGTCAGTACGTCAAACCCTTCGGCAACCATATTATCCAATTTATACGGGGCGAGACCAACCAGCAGGCCGCGGGCGACCGGTGAGCCGGGAAAGGCACCGGCATCGTAGCGCATGGTCGTCGTCAGCGCGGTAATCTTCCCGTCCTTGGTCGCGCCGGCCTTCACGGTGATGACCGCGGGTGCCCCTGGGCCGGTTGCGCGCAGCACTTCTTCCCGGGAGACCACGAGTTTGACCGGCCGGCTGGTCTTTTGGGCCAGTACAATAGCGGTGGGTTCAAACAGCGCCAGGGCTTTGCCGCCAAATCCGCCTCCGATCTCCATGGGTACGACCTTGAGTTGGCTGGCGGGGAGACCGAGCAGGGTCACGAGCTGGGTGCGGACGGTGAAATGTCCCTGGGCCGAGGTCCACAAGGTGACCCGGCCGTTGGGCTCGACCCGCGCGGCGCAGGCCTGGGGTTCCAGATAGCCCTGGTGGACCATCTGGGTCGTATACGTTTTCTCAACAACCGCGTCGGCCACGGTGAACCCGGCCTCAACATCGCCCCGGGTATAGACCATATGGGTGGAAACATTACTCGGCTGGTCGGACCTTTCCTGGGTTGCCTCTTCGAGTGTGTGCAGGTCTTCGTGCACGAGCGGGGCGTCAGGCTGCATGGCCTGGAGGACGTCTTCCACGACCGGCAGGGGTTCGTAGTCAACGTCAACCAGTCCGGCCGCTTCCTCGGCAATAAACGGGTCGGTGGCGGCCACCGCGGCCACGACCTGACCGTGATAGCGAACCTTGTCCGAGGCCATGACGATCTCGCGGATGGCGCTCATATCGATACTGACTTCTCCCACCAGGGGGGCGGTGGCGCCTTTTGGCAGAGAGGGCAGATCGTGCGCGGTAATGACGGCTTTCACGCCGGGCAGCGCTTTGGCCCGGCTGGTATCAATATGTTTGATGCGAGCGTGGGCATGCGGGCTACGGACGAGCTTCGCCCACAGCATGCCGGGCAGGTCGAGGTCGGCCCCATAGGTCGCCTTGCCCGTGACCCGCTCCGGGGCGTCAACCTTGGCCAAAGACGTTCCAATCACACTATACTCAGCCATGCTGTCCCTCCTTAGGCGGTTTGTGAAAGCGCCTGTGACGCGGCCTGAATGGCGCGCACGATTTTGTCATAGCCCGTGCAGCGGCACAGGTTGCCGGAAATCGCCAGACGAATCTCGGGTTCGCTCGGGTTGGGGTTGCGCTCCAATAATGCCTTGGCCGACATGATAAAGCCCGGCGTACAAAACCCGCACTGCAACGCCCCGTGTTCAATAAAGGCCTGCTGTACGGGGTGAAGGGTGCCCTCAGCCGCAACCCCTTCGACCGTGGTCACGTCCGCGCCCGCGGCTTCTACGGCGAACACCAGGCAGGCATTGACGACAGCGCCGTTCAAGACGACCGTACACGCCCCGCAGTTGCCATTGCCGCAGCCTTCCTTGGGCCCCATATGGCCCAGCTTGTAGCGTAGGGTGTCCAGCAGCGTTTCCCGGGTATCGACCAGCGCGGCGTGCGGCTCGCCGTTGACGTTCAGTTCAATCGCCTGCTTCATGATGCCTCTCCCTTGGCTCTCTCCAGTGCCTTGCCCAGCGTGCGCCGCGTCAGCACTTTGACCAATTCAATCCGATAGGCTGCCGAGCCACGCACATCGGAGATCGGACTGGCAGCCTGGGAGGCCAACTCCCCGGCCTGGGCAATCGTTGTGTCGTCCAGAGACTGGCCCGCTAAAAACGCTTCGGCTTCTTTTGCTCGGACGGGAGTGGGCGCAACCGCAGCGAGCACGATACGGGCCTGCTCACAGGTACGAGTGTCCGGGCTGAGCTGGACAAACGAGCCCACCCCAGCCACCGCAATATCCATCTCTTCGCGCGGGATAAAACGCAGATAGGCCGCCCCGGAATGGGGTGGGGGGGGTGGCAGGACAATCTCGACCAGGACTTCACCTTTTTCCAGTACGGTCTGGCCCGGTCCGACAAAGAAGTCTTCTGACGGAATCTCCCGCCGTCCGCCTGGTCCGGCAATCACCAGCGTCGCTCCATACGACACCGCCGGCGGAACGGCATCTGCGGATGGAGCAGCGTTGCAAAAGTTGCCGCCCAGCGTAGCGCGGTTCTGTATTTGATACGAGCCGATCAGGGCGCAGGCCTCGGCCAGGGCCGGGTAGTGGACACGCACCGGCTCGAACTCGGCGATCTGCGTACACGACACGGCCGCACCAATGTGGAGCCCGGCCTCGTAGGAGAGGACATTGAGCTCGGGAATTTTTTTGACATCAACCACCAGAGCCGGGCTGTGGCGGTTCTCCTTCATCTGGGTAATGAGGTCGGTTCCGCCCGCCAGGGGCCGCGCCTCATCACTCGCCTCGGCCAGCAATGCCACGGCGTCTTGTAGATTCTGCGGAGCTGCGTACTCGAATGCGTCCACACTCAGGCCCTCCTTCTCCTTGGACACCAGTACTCCTATCTCTTGAAGCAGGCGGAGATCAAGGGTAAAGGGCCAGCGGGAGGGGTTGCACAGAAAGGGGCGGCTTCGGAGTGGTCTTGGAGTCAGCACCAAAAAAATCGATGAACGGAGGGACGCTGGCCCGGACACACTCGTGCACCGATGCAGAACGCCTGCTACTATCCGTGGGGATCGGCAGGACCGGTCCGGTTCGCCTTCACCGGATTTCTTCTGCCGGCGGCGGCGTCCGCCCCGGTTCGCTCGTATCGAAGACCATCCGCAGGAGCGGTCATGCCGCCGGATCGAGCCATTGCGTTATTCTACGAGCTGTTCAGTGGGCTGCCCCGGCAGGGACCGGGGACAGCGGCGAGCACGCGTCGAGCCCTCGGGCTGGTGCCGGACGTCGGGCCGCGGACCCGCGTGCTCGATGTCGGCTGCGGCACCGGTGCCCAGACCTTGGTTCTGGCGGACAGCTCGCCGTCACGCATCGTCGCCGTCGACAACCACCCCCCGTTCATCGACGCGCTGAACCGCAAGGCGCACGAGTTGGGCATCGCCGATCGACTGGAAGCTCGCGTGGCGGACATGCGCCGACTCGACTTCGCCGCGGGTTCCTTCGACCTGCTCTGGTGCGAAGGCGCCATCTACAACATGGGTGTCGAAGCGGGCTTGCGCGCCTGGCGCCGGTTGCTCCGACGCAACGGGCATGTCGCGCTGACAGAGGTGTCCTGGCGCAAGCCCGAACCGCCCGCCGCATGCGCAGCGTTCTGGAACCTGGAGTATCCGGCTATCCGCGACACCTCCGCGCTCCTGGAAGCCATCGAAGCGTGTGGCTATGAGACGGTCGGGCACTTTCCGCTCCCCGCGTCCGCATGGTGGGACGACTACTATCGACCACTGCAAGACAACGTGACCGCATTCCGCAAGCGTCACCACGACGCGCCAGACGCACAGGCGTTGGCGGAACGGTGCCAGAGGGAAATAGATATCTGGCATGCCTACTCGGAGTTCTACGGCTACGAGTTCTTTGTGCTCCGTGCCCGTTGAATCGATCCCAACGCGCCCGGGTCGACCGCTACGCGGCGTGACGACAGCGCACAGCGCGGCCCGGGCGCTCGCTCATGAGCCGTCACCGCCGAGAAGTATTTGCACCTCGCGCGCGGTGCGGAGGCCACTCTCTATCGCGCCGTCGATAAACTCGTGCCAGCCGTTGGCGGTGATTGAGCCCCCGAAGAAGAGACGGCCTTCAGGCTGCTGCAGAGCCGGCAAGCGGCTGAGTTGTCCAACGCGGTACGCGGGCCATGCGCCGCGTGCAAAAGGATCTGCTGCCCAGTCGTAGCCGCGTGTGTCGATCACGTCGACGTCGCCGAACAGGCGGCGCACTTCGGCGGTGATTTGCGCTTTATCGTCCACATCGATGGTCGATGCGCGGGCCACGGTGATAGAGAGAATCGTGCCGATGTCATCGCCGTAAGTGAGCGTTTGCACCCAGTTGAGCGGCTGCGCTTCGTCGCAGAACGCAAATACGCGGCCCAGGTTCTCGCGCACGTGCACGAACAACTTCGCCCCTTTCGAGATCATGCCCTCGTTGATCCAGTTTTGCTTTGCGAGCGAGAGGGCGGGATCGAAATCAACGTCGGTATAGCAATTGAGTGGTAAGGTAATAACGGCAGCTTTGGCACTGACCGCGTTTCCGTCCCGGGTATGAAGACGAACCGCACCGATGTTGTGTTCGATGCGTTCAACCGCGGCGTTCAGGCGTACCTTGCAGCTGCTATCCTCAATGAGGCAGGTGATGAGACCAAGGGTGCCAGATTCTATGCGATAGTGGGTTTCGGCGTCGGCGAAGGCGTCGTAATTCCAGCCGCCGGCGGCGTAGAGCTTGAGCATGCCGGGCAGGCCAAATTGTGAGGTGACAGCACCGCCATATAAAGTCATGAAGGAATTGAGTTGGATACGCTGCGTGTCGGTGAGATCCAGTTCCGCAATGCGATCGGCGCACGAGAGTTCGTCGAGTTCCAGAACCTTCGGGTTATAGAGCGGCTCGTACGGCCGCGGGAACAGTTGCCACACGTCATGGCAGAATTTCTCGAAACCGTCGCGAATGTCCCTGAGGAATTGATCCGGTGGAACAACGCTTGCCACGCCGTCGTTGCCCATCACGCGGGTCTCGTCAAGGCCGGTAAACGGATCTTCGATTACACCGAGACCGTAGCGGCGCATTTCCGCCCACACGTGCGGTTGCAGCCAGTGCACCCACGCGCCGCCAAGTTCGACCGGCCGACCCGCAAACTCCGCGGTGTACGTACGCCCGCCGAGTCGATCGCGCGCCTCGAGGAGAACCACGCGCAATCCTGCCTGACCAAGTTCGCGGGCCGCTGTCGCGCCGGCAAAGCCACCGCCAACGATGGCGACGTCGAAGTCCGTGTCCTTACGGTCCGCGGTGGTTGCGAGCGAACTGTCTGCTGCGTCAGGCGAGGTGGAGGCTTCAGGCCGCCGGTGTGGACCGGGTGTCCACTTCGTGCTCACTGCTACTCCCGTTCGTCGATTATGTCCTCAACATGGAGCAGTTCCGTATTGCGGCAGGTCAGACTGGTCTATCCCCCACTCCGCCCTGAAAATCGCCTAGAGACAAGGTAAAGCGCTCCTGCATCCGAATATCATCCTCCGTCCCCATGTCTCGGGTCATGCAGCAATACTCCAGGGAAATATTGTTGGGATCTCTGAAGTAGATGGATTGAGCGGCATCGTGATGCACGATGTTCGAGACCTGCACCCCTTTGGCCAGGAGTTCCGCACGCTTCGCTTCCAGGGCTGCGACCGACCCGGCTTCAAAGGCAAAATGATAAAACGCGCTGGGCACCCCCAGTCCTTGATTGATACCCGCGTCGTACTCCGCAGGAATCCCCGGAACTCCTTGCGCTTCCATAAAGGCCAAGAGCTGGTCGCGGCCGATATGAAAGAACACATGCCGAATCTGCCCGCCTTCCTTGATCCTGAGCATATCACAGCGCACCGGCGTGAACCCCAGTACGTTTTCGTAGAAGTCGCACGTTTTGTCCAAGTCCAGGGTTGACAGTCCGATGTGGGAGAAACCCTTGTGTGACATATCGAATCCTCCTTGTTGGATGGTCTTTCTATAGCTCAGCCGCACGTTCTTTACCAACACTACCCCAGTGAAAGCAGCTACGAGGCAAGGGGCCGGGCCGGATGGCGACCGACGAAATCATGGCGCTCACTCGGGGGCCGCGCCCGTGAACGCCGTTCTGGTGGATAGCAAGGCCGATTGAAGACCTGGATGAGGCCCTCCCACCCGCGGTGTTTTGACGCGTCCCCTTGCCCTGGGAAGCCGCTTTTCTGGCCGGGAAGAGTTTTCTTGCCTATCGGAAACGAGGCGGCCGAAAGCGCTCCCCTTTACCGGACTTCTATATTGGAGCCCACGCTGCGGTCGCAGGGATGCCTTTGCTCACCAGAGACGTGGCTCGCTTTCAGACAAGTTTTCCCACTGTCCAACTGATCGCTCCCTAAGTAAGAACGTGTGGACAATTCGGGTCGGGCCTGATTAAGTAACCCGGTTGTGGAGGGGAGGAGGCGTCCGAGTACGAAAACCTTGCGTAAGGAGGAAAGATTCTTGGCAAACTGGACTGAACAGAAGGCCCATATAGCTGAAGCTGAATTAACGCTCATTAAGGGCGGAGCAGGTAAACCCTTGTTAATGCTGCATGATGAGCTGGGATTCCCTGGTTGGGTGAAATGGAATGACGAGCTTGCGGCGGAGCACGCCTTTGTGATTCCGCTCCAGCCGGGTTTTGGCAAAACCCCACGTCTGGGGTGGGTTCGGAGTTTCCGCGACCTGGCCGGCCTGTATAGCATGGCGGTTAGAGAAATGGGGCTCGACCCGGTGGACGTCATTGCATTCTCAGCCGGTGGATTCATTGCCGCTGAAATGGTCGCGGCCGATCCCAAGATTTTTGACCATTTGATTCTGGTGGGCCCGATGGGGCTCAAGCCCGAGAAGGGCGAAATCTGGGATATCTTCCCGGTGACGATTCGGACCCATTTGCGGCGAACAGTAGCGGACCCTGGTACTGCTGAGTTCGGAAACATTTACGGTGGCGAGATGACGCCGGAGCAATTCGAGGCGTTCGAAGATGCCCGAGCAGAAAGCGCGCGCATCGGCTGGGAGCCATATATGCATAATCCCAGCCTGCCCTATCTGTTGCGTGGCGTGAAAAACGTGCCCACCCTCCTGATCCGCGGCTCCGAAGACCAGATCGTGCCAGCGGGCTGCATTGCCACCTATACCAAAGCCATTGACGGGGCCAAGGCGGTGGAAATGGCCAATGTCGGCCATCGTCCGGAAATCGAGAATTCCGTCGAATTTGTCAAAATCGTGCAAGACTTCCTGAAAGAGTAACCGTGTCAACATCTGTCTATTTATTGGGGGACACGTTTACTCTTTGTGTCGTAATGGCGTAGGACGTGTTCGTCTGAAGGAGCAGGCCTTATGCAAATTTCATATTTCACCGAACGGCCCTATCGTGGTCTGAACGAGGACGAGATACTCAAGAATAAAGCCTACTTCGCTGTGCCCAACGCTCTGTTCGACCGTGAGCAGGCGGCGAACGATTACAATTATTATCTTGACGAATATTGCTATGCCGAAGAGCTGGGTTTCGATGCCGTTGCGCTCAACGAGCACCACGGCAACCCCTTCTGCATGGGCAGCGTCATGAATGTCGAAGCTTCCATTCTGGCCCGTATTACCAACAAGGTTCGCATTGTCCTGATCGGTAATCCGTTACCGGTGCTAAAGCATCCGCTGCGGATGGCCGAAGAGCTGGCCGAGATTGATCTGATCTCGCGCGGGCGTCTCGTTACCGGCTGGGTGCGTGGGGCGGGCAGCGAGCAGTTCTTCAATAACGCCAACCCGGCCTATAACCGGGAGATGTTTAACGAGGCCCACGATTTTATCGTGCAGGCCTGGACCAAGCCCGGTCCGTGGCGCTACGAGGGCAAGCATTTTCACTACCGGCATGTGAACCCTTGGGCGTTGCCCTACCAGAAACCGCATCCCCCGATGTGGATTCCCGGTGTGTTGAGTCCGGAGACGGCCCGCTGGTGTGCGGAACACCGCTACCCCTATCTGGGTCTGGGCACGGCCTTGGGGCCAACCTGCGATCTGTGGGATTTCTATGCGGATGAAGCCGCTAAGCACGGCTATCAGGCCGGTCCGGAAAACTTTGGCTATCTGATCCCGACCTTTCTAGCCGAGACGGAAGAGAAGGCCCAGGAAATCGGCAAGAATTTTGTGTTCGGTGGTGGCCAGAACGCCTTTTCCCGTCCCGAGCATACCCTGCCGCCAGGCTATAACTCCAAGGGGGCGATCCGCATGCTGGCCAAACATCCGGGCGGGAGCTGGCTGGGCGTCAGCCCCGAGAAGCTGCGCGCCCACTCGGACGGCGGTCGGCCCGACACCACCGACTTTGATACTGTCCGTCAGAAACTGCTCAAGGGCTACGGCAAGGCGCAGAAGAACCTCCAACTCCTCATCGGCACCCCGGAGTCCGTCCTGCCCAAAGCCAAGACTTTGCTGCGGGTGCTGCGACCGAGCATTTTTGTCTTCTTCAATATCCAGGGGCCGGTCGGTGACGAGGATCGCAAAACGAGCATGCGTCTGATTGCCCAGGAATTGACCCCGCAACTGCGGGAATACGCCAAGGAAATCGATCTGGTCGATCCGTTTGAACGGACCCCCGGCTCGGTGGCCTATCGCAACGGGGTGACGCGCGACCCGGTCGTGGACCGCGAACCGCTGGCTGCGTTGGGCATGGCCGGCTAGGTCGCACATACGGGCCGGGTGTCGTTTGTGTTGACCGGCGGAAAGGGTGGTCGTGAGGCCGCCCTTTTTGTTGTGCGCAGAACCGCGGTAGGATGTCCGCAGGAGAAACGTTACTTCCAGACTGAGGGGGACGCGCACGATGAGTGATGCTCACGAACATGATACTGGCGCGGCCTTTCAGCAGCGCCAGTTGACACCCGACCGGAACCGTGAACGCGAGATTCAGGTCAAGGCGATCGAAGCCCTGCTTGCCGAGAAAAATTTTGTTTCCACCGCACTGCTCGATACCGTTCTGGACTCGTATGAAAACGATATCGGACCGTTGAACGGCTGTCGGGTCGTTGCCCGGGCCTGGACGGACCCCGCCTATAAGGCCCGTCTGCTTGAGAATGGCACCGCCGCCATAGCCGAGCTGGGCTTTGGCGGCTTGCAGGGTGAGCATCTGGTTGTGGTGGAGAATACGCCCCGGACGCATAATGTGATCGTCTGCGCGTTATGCTCGTGCTACCCCTGGCCGGTTCTGGGTCTGCCGCCGTTTTGGTATAAGAGCCAGTCGTATCGCTCCAGGGTCACCGGCCGGCCTCGTGAAGTGCTCCGGGAGTTTGGGCTTGAACTGGACGAAAACATCCAGATTCAGGTCTGGAACAGTACCTTTCAGACCCGCTATATGATCCTGCCGGAGCGGCCGTCCGGTACGGAGCAGATGACGCTCGATGAACTCGTATCCATTGTTACGCGGGATGCGATGATCGGGGTGGCGCGGGTCGAGCCTGAGAAAAAACAGCCGTCCGGCCTTTCTCAGAGACAGGTGTCTGATATGCAGGGCCCTGCCGCTCTGCCCCGACGGAGTGGCGAACTCCAGTTCCAGGACCCTTGGGAAGGCATTGCTTTTGCCCTGGCGGTCGCCCTATGCGAACAGGGTCTGTATGCCTGGTCCGAGTTTCAAGAGGGCTTGATTGCCGAGGTTGCCAGCGCGGACCGGCAGGCACCTGAGACGCGACCAACGTATTATGAAAGCTGGATGGCCGCCTTTGAAAAGCTGCTCGACGCTAAAAACATACTGGCGCAGACCGCAATCAATCGCCATGTCCGGCAGATCAAACAGAGCCTCTCTCTGCGCCGCACCCGTCTACCGTTTGGCATCCGGCCCTGGCCGGATGATGAAGGTTAGGGGTTGGGATTGGGAGATGGGGGTTGGGGACACGGCACGGTAAACCATCCTGGCGCCGGCTGGGCAAGCTGCCTCCGCTTCCCCTCCCAAGAGGGGATGGACACCCCGGCGTGCACCGTCCTTATCAGCCGTCTCCCGGTGGTGGACCGGCGATAATTTTTTGGCCTTCCAAGTCCGCTAGTTTCTCTGAATCCAGTCCCAGGACTTCCTTGAGAACAAGATAGGTGTGCTCACCGGGATGGGGAGCGCTGGGCAGGTCGGAGGGTTCCAGGTCGCGGGCTTCGATCACCGGGCCGGGCACCCAGATCGAACCGAGATCGGGGTCGTCAACATGGTGGAAGCAGGGCAGGCCCCGAGCGTGCTGTTCCGCTTCGATACTGTCCCGACACGGTTCGACCACCAGCCCGGCCTGGCCCAGAGTCTTGAGTACCTCTTCCTGCGACCGGGCCGCAATCCAGTCGGCAATCTGTTGTTTAATCGTATCGACCCGCTCATAGCGGGCATGGTCGCCGTGAATCTCGTGGCCCTGCTCATCGAGAGCGAGGTTGCGCAGGCCGGTGGCTTCGCGCAGCCGACGTAAAACCGAATCGCCAATCAGATTCAGGGTAACGAACTTACCGTCTCGAGCGCAGTAATGGCCATGAACGGCATCCAGTAGATTGTCGCCGATCGGTTCCCGGCCCTCGCCGGTTGTCTCAGCCTGGGCATACCAGCCCAGCTCTGCCAGGGTTTGAAACGCGACCTGTTCCAGCGCGATCTGATAGCAGTCGCCCCGCCCGGTTTCCGCCAGACGGCGCAGGGCGACGTGGAAGGCGTTCAGGCCATGCAATCCGGTGAGCATATCGAAAAACGCCACTGGAATAGTGAGCGGTCTGCCGTGCGGCTCGCCGGTAGCATGCGCTAACCCGGTTGCCCCTTGCATGGAGTAATCGTTGGCCGCCCGTCCGTCGTGCCCACCGTCGAACTGGATTTTAATGACGGACGGCCCGCAGTGCTCGACCAGATGCGTGTAGTCGAGCCAGGGCGCCATGCGCGGGGGCCAGTTGCTGATCAGTACATGGGTTTCTCGAATGAGGTCGAGCACGAGCCGTCTGCCCGCCTCCTGACGAAAGTCGATGGCCACCGCCTGCATACCGCGGTGCAGCATCTGCCAGGGGATGCTGACACCGGCCCGATTCAGGGGGCCACGCTCCCGGTCGGGCAGCCCGCGGCCATGATGCGCTCCCATAATGGGCTCGACCAGAATGACGCGCACGCCGAGTCGCATCAATTCGAGCAGCATCTTGTTCGGAGCGACAAACAGCCCAATGGCTACAACGGTAATCTCCTCGCCGTCTATGCTGTAGCGTAATTGGAAGGACACGCTTCACCTCCTCTATCACATCAATGATACCACAGCACCGCACTGGCAGGCGATTATTCTAGGGGGGTGTCTGGCTGTCAAGCGTAATTTGCCAAGTGAGAGGGCCACGCTTGAACTCTTACCAATGCTCATATTAAATCGCGGGCTGCCAACGTCTCCGAGAGGTAGGGAAATATGGACGAAACAAGAACGCCCCAATTTAGCGATTTAGTTGAAAAGCAGTTAAGTTCCGATGAAAACTCGCGCGAGCTATGGAGACCCATAGCCGATGAGTTTAATAGGGGCGGGGGTGGACCTGATGCTGCCAAGGAATACCTTGACGCCGAGGCGCAACGGCTCCTGGAACGTGTAGAGAAATTACTTGGTCAAGTTGAAGGAGGGTGAAGCCAGTGGCAAGCGGGTTCCGTATCCAGAAGATTGCAATTGAAGGATTCAAGGGATTCACGACACGCCAGGAGATTGGTCTTGACGAGTGTCATGCCTTTTTGCTGGGACAAAATGGCAATGGGAAGTCAAGCATAGTTGAAGCCATTCGCTGGGGACTCTTTGGTTCTATAAGAAGGCGGAATGAAATCGTGGCGAATCGGGATTATTCAGGCCGCTGCCACGTTGAGATTACGCTCGTGCGTGAAGGGAAGGTCTGGCATCTTCGTCGCACTTTGATAAAGGGCAGCAGTGGTGGGAGTGATGCTGAGCTTACCGATGACCAAGGTGGGGAACATCCTATTCGGAACATTATGCCCCAATTGGACTCTGCGGAGGCGGGTGAAGGGATGCACATCATTTTTGCGCCTCAATCCACTCCGCTCCGTCGTCAGCCTGAAGACCTCAGTCCATTTGAAAGGACTGTTTTTAACCACCTGGGGCTTGCCCACCCCCGAGCCTTGTTGAGCCAACTGGACGGTTTCCTAGAGACACAGGAATTTGGGGAGACGAATCTAGCAGATAAGCTCACTGAGGCTCGCCGGAATATCGACGGAGACATTAGCCAGCTAGAGCACCAAAGAGACGATATCGTCGGTTCGCCACCCTGGGGGAGCAGTCCTGCACCCTCAATTGCAGAGTCCGAGAACAAAGTGCGAGAGATTATCAAAAAAACCACTGGCAACCCACCTGACGAGGCTTTTTCAGGGCTATCGCTAGGTGCCCTGATTGACGAAGCGGAAGATGTTCTGGAAAACAGACGATCCCAAGACCTAGGCGAACTTGAAAAAGAGATGGAAGAGATTGTCGAACGCCGGGAGCGTCTGGAAGAATTTCTAGGAATTCAAGAGGAAATCGAAACGCAGCAGTCCAGAGTCCGAGACAAACAATCGGAACTTGACGACACATTGGAGGATATGAGCCTCGACGAACTCCAGAATAGAGTCAAAGAAAAACGGGCGGCGGTAGATGCTGAAGACTTGAGGCGTCAGATAGCCGAAACAGCGACTGACTGGCTACATCGTAACGAGGAGAACTCGGTATCTTGTCCTGTTTGCGAAACAACACACTCCAGGAAAGATTTGGCGGTGCTCCTTCAACAGATCATTGATAAACCGTCCGACGCGACAACTTCAGAGCTAAACCAACTCGAAGCCAAACTCAAACAAGTCGAAGACCTTAAACGTGAGGTTCAGAGCTTCAAGGGCGATCTTGATAAGCTGGAGCAAGAGGCGGAGACGATCAAGGCACATATTGATTCAGACGATACGAAAGAACTCCCTGAAAGGATTAAGGAATGTTCAGACCATGAGGCTTCAATCAAAGAACAGATTGACGGGAGCGAGGACCGACTTAATGAAATAGGACGCCGGCTTTCCAATCTGAGGGAGGAAGACAGATTCCATGACATCAGAAAGCGGCTTGCGAGTATTAAGCAATCCAGAAAGCGATTTGAGGGTGTCGAGAAAGCATATCAAGACCTTGTTGCATTCGGTGAATCAGTTCGGTCAATACGGCAAGCGGTTGAGATTTGTCTAAGAGAGCGACTTGAGAACGATATTCCTCAAGTATCTGATAATCTTTCAAAAGTCTTTGCATCCCTCACTCGCCATCCGTGGTATGATCGACTGGCCATTGTAAAAGACAAATTGCCAAAGCTGGAGTTACAGGTGGCGAGTAGTCACGACCCTTCTGGTCGCGGATATCCCACCGATGTACTGAACGGACAGTCCGAGAGTGCGTTAGAACTTGTCCCGTACTTCGCGTTCAGCCAGACGGACGATGCGCCTACCGAGGTGTATTTAGTCCTGTTGGACGATCCCACGCGAGCGTTTGACGAAGAGCATACCGAGATATTGGTCGAACGCTTAGCCGAGTTGGGGAATCATGTACAACTCGTAGTTGCATCGCAGGAGACATCTCGCTTTCGCTCGCTATTGCCGAAGAATTTCCAACCGGCCGACTATGTTATCGTTGAACCTAACCAGTGGACGCATTCCGACGGCCCGCAACTAACGATTGAGCGTGATGAGTCGTGCCAGACCTGATGCAAGCGAGTGTATCGAACGCATACGCTCAAGCATCTCCCCAGGTGAGTTTGGTTACAAAATCCAAGCTCTTGCCGCGCATATCTTATTACGTCTCGGCTATCGGATAGAGGCGGTCAACCGCGCAGGTCATCCAGATATCGTCGCTATCGGAGGAGGAAGGGAGTTCCGATTTGAGGTGGAGGCCGAAGCATTCGGGCCGCGTCCTCGTCAGTTGACCGCCGCCGACTTCGCCTCGCTGATTGAAACTCCCAACATAGTCGGCTACTACGCGCTGGCAATTAGTTGTCCTAAGCCTTACTGGGTACTGGTGCCAGCCTCGATACTTGCTTGCAGAACACGGCCTGCCCCAAACATTCTGCTGGAAGCCCTCAGTGATAAAGAATACTCGGCGGAATGGACACGCGAGTACGTCGGACTGCTTCAGGAGGCGTGCCGTCAAGTCAGACTGGCATCGTTCAGCGACCTATGCGAAATGGCGTTAGAAGGGCACGGGCTATGAGATGTGAAGGTGGAGTTCTGAATAAACCAAAGAACCAACACTTATATGTTCCAAAATCCATCATAAAGAATTTCGTTGATCCATTAGCCAGTCAGAAGAAGGTTTTCAGCGCTCGTAAAGATCGACCTAACAAGGTAAGAAATTGCTCGCCTAAAAAAGTATTCACTGAAGGCGATGTATTTACGTTACATAACGAGAGACCGGAGAATCGTTATAGAGTAGAGACCTATATCAGTAGAGTGGAGAATGGCTTTGCTGCCGTCTATCATAAGAAGATACGTCCGGCTGTTAAAAGACAAGAATGTCCCGCTCTATCTGCGAACGACCTCGGAGCGGTCATTTTGTTCTTCGCCTTGCAAGCTAGGCGATCCCTTGCAGGGAGAGGTGCGGCAGAAGACTACATACACTCTGACGAAGCCGTCAATGACTTGACCGATGATTTTATTAGATATGAGAGAAAAAGGTATATTGGCTATGGCAACATAGTCTTGCCTGGCACATATAATAATGTTCGTAGCTGTATTGCTCTAGGTCTCAAAAGAGTTGACGTAAAAGAAATGTCCGCAAAGGCAATGCTTGCGCAGGAAGATAGAACTCACCCTAACTCATTGAGCCATGAGCTCTGTAGAAGGGGATTGACTATAGGAGTGATTAAAAATCCTACGCCCAAGAATAGCTTTGTCCTTGGGAATAATCCCATTATAGAGGCAGGCAGTGGAGGCTCTTCTAATCTGAAGACAAACCCGGAAGCGGAACGTATACTTCCCATCGCGCCCGACGTAGGAATATCCTTGGTAGGCCCTACAGGATCAGTAAGTCTGATCTCACTTGAGGACATAAGCCACATCGAAGAATTAAACTTAGCTGTGACCAAACAGAGTACCGAAATTGTCGCTAACAACAGAGAATTATTGGAAAGCTTGGGACGTAGTATGTGGTGGGAGCGAGTAGCAAAATAGCGGCTGATAAAAACTTCCCTTTACCAATGAGAGCCCGGTCGAGCCAGACTGCGTGGGTCTTACCGACAGTGCGGAAGGACTTCCCTGGCAAAGCGTTCCATCGAGCGTTTGACAATGGCGTGATCGACCAGCCCGCCCTGGTTGAAATAGCCAATAAACTCGGTCATGGGAAATTCCTGCTTGAAGTGCCGAATGCGTTCGATGCAGTAATCCGGGGCGCCAAAGGCGCCCATCTTGTTGTCCAACCCCTCGTAGTTAACCCGCTCCAATCGCTCCACTATCTGTTGAAAGGCTTCGTAGCTTTTGATGGTGGTCTTGCCGAGCGGACGGAGCCGTTCTCCTGCGGCACGAAAAAAATTCATCAGGCTCGGTTCGTATTCCTCCCGGGCTTTGGCCCGGCTGTCGGCAACGTGGACGGGAAACATCAGCGCGACATCGGGCCGGACCCCAGGGTTCAGATTACGCTGATACTCCGCGATATAGTCGCGCAGTTTATCGGGTGGGTTAATCAACGGAGAAGCAAAGATCGACAGGCCGAGCTGCCCGGCTAAAGCAAAGGTGTCCGGGCTGTTTGCCGCCATGCGTATCGGAGGGTAGGGCTGCTGAATGGGACGCGGCACGACCGGCAGATCCTCGGCCTGGAAGTATTTACCCTGATAGGACAGACGGTCCGTTGTCCAGGCGGTGCGAATCACGTCGAGGGCTTCCGCAAAGCGCTCCCGACTCTCTTCCATAGGCACGTTATAACCTTGGTAATGCACCGGCGCGGTGCCGCGTCCGACGCCGAACTCCAGCCGTCCGCCGCTCAGAATATCGGCGGTGGCCGCTTCTTCCGCCATTTTCATTGGGCTGTGCAGCGGCAGCAGGGTGACGGCGGTGCCCAGACGGATGCGCTCGGTATGCTGGGCCGCGGTTGCCAGCACCATCAGTGGCGAGGCCATAATCGAGGTGCTCGGCCCAAAGTGCAGTTCGCCCAGCCAGACGGTATCAAAGCCGACTTCGTCGCCCAGGCGAATCTGGGCCAGAATATCGTGGTAGCGCTGGCGCTCTGACTGCGTGGGCGCGCACGGCAACTGATCGAAAAACCCAAAGCGCATGAATCCCTCCTTATTTGCTTGGGCGTATCGTTCGCTCTTTTTAGCGGGCGGTATATCCTCCGTCGATAACCAATTCTGCGCCGGTCACATACGAGGACTCATCCGAAGCAAGATAGAGCACGCCATACGCGACTTCTGCGGCTGTGCCGTCCCTGCCCAGAGGAGTGAGCCGCAAGAGCATCTCCCGTCGTTCCGGGGCCAGCGGGGCAGTCATTGGAGTTTCGATACGACCGGGATGAACAGAGTTGACCCGAATCTTGTCCGGCGCATACTGGACCGCGGCGTTCTTCGTGAGAAGCCGGACCGCGCCCTTGCTGGCTTGATAGGCCGGGATATTAGGCAGGCCGATCAGGCCGGCAATAGACGAAATATTCACAATAGAGCCACCACCGGCCCGACGCATGGCCGGAACCGCGTGTTTCATGCCGAGAAAGACCCCGGTTTGATTCACGCCGATTACTTCATTCCAGGCTTCGAGGCTGGTTTCATCGAGCGGCGCCATGCGGACAATACCGGCATTGTTGACTAAAATATCCAGCCTGCCGTAGGTCTGTTCGGCAGTCTCAACGGCCCGTTGCCAGTCTTGTTCGTGTGTAACATCAAGCGGGACAAATGTGGCGCTTCCGCCCTGTTGAGTGATGTTCTCGACCGCAGATCGACCTTGATCTTCAAGGATATCGCCCAAGACGACCTGCGCTCCCTCACGTGCGAATAAACATGCTTCGCTCTCGCCCATACCACGGGCAGCACCGGAGATAAGGGCAACTTTTCCAGAGAGTCGTCCCGCCATCTATCGTTTTCCCTTAGGACGTATGGGGCCGTGACTCGTGGTAGTGGATGACTTTCCAGGCCGCGTCTGTGCGCCGCAGGATAAAGGTGTCGCGTCCACCGGTCACAAAGGGTTCGGACAGTCGCCTGAGATCGGCCTCAAAGTGGAAATTGCAAAACGCGTAGGCCGTATCGCCGAACACGTCGATGGTGATGTCGCTCAGTTGCATGGCCCCAACGCGGATGACCGACTCTGCGGCATGGCGAAAGTACGCCTCGACTTCGGCCCAGCCTCGGATCGGCTGGGCGCGCTCCTCGGGAATATAGAGGATATGTTCATAGTCGGGGTCCCAGATGCTTTTGAGCCCTTCCCAGTCCATGGCTTCCCAGCTTTTGGAATAACGCTCAAGAACAGCCTCGATCTGCTGTGTGTCCTGTTCCGTGGTCGGCATAGGTGGGTCCTCATCCGAGCTGGGTAACAAAGGTCTCCAGGGTCTGGTTGAACGCCAGCGGCTGCTCAATCTGGTACATATGGGCAACGTCGGTGACGATCTGCAAGTCCGCATTCGGCATGTGTTCGGCCAGAATCCGGTTGGCTTCAACCGGCGTGGCCTCATCTTCTTCGCCCACTACGATCAGCGTGGGCTGAGTAATCTCCGTGAGCCTGGGCGTAATATCCCAATTCCATACGCCGTCGGGGTGTTCGACCAAGGCGCAGGCCACGCGTCGCGGAAAGGCGACAGGATCGAGCAGGTTGTTTTTGAGCAAACTACAGACCTCGGGCCGCTCGCGCCGCGTTCGCTGGGAAAAACAGCGCCGCACAAACTCGTCGGTCATCTCTTCGTATTTGGTCCGCAGGTCTCTCAGCAGATCGGTCGAATCCACAAACCGGGTCAGATTCGTCGCGCTGCTGATAATCAGATTGCCGGCGACGAGGTCCGGGTTGTCCAGGCATATCTGCATGGCCCGCATGCCGCCCATGGAATTGCCAACCAGAATCGCACGGTCAAGGCCCAAAGCGGCCAGCACGGCGGCATCGTCGGCCGCCATCTCCTGAATGGAATACCCGCTCAGCGGCTTGCTCGAACGTCCGTGGCCCCGGGCTTCGATCACAATACAGCGATAGCGGTGGGCCAGGAGCGGGACCTGATAGGTCCATATCCAGGCGTTGCAGGAATACCCGTGCAGAAAAACGAGCGGCCGACCCTGCCCATAATCGTCGTAATGCACGCGAATCCCGTGCTCCCTTTCAACGAATGGCATGGACGCTCCTCTGCTCTTTGTCTACTGGCCGAGAAAGGGGGTTTTCACCCAGCCGTCGCCGTACGGGGTAAAGAAGAAGGGCGTCACGCTGAGGTGTTTGAATTTCCACTCGCCGTCCCGCTTCTCATAGCGCTCTTCGTAGCGACCGGTCAGCCAGGCGGCCTGGTTGCCCTCGGCCAGGGTGCAGGGCTGAAACAGGTACCACTGGCCCGTGGCGGTGTCTGCGTCTACCTCAATAATGGGGTTCATGACGTTGTGGACCGCAAAAGGAAAGATTTCAGCCGCACCCTGAAAGAAGGTGCGGATGGCCTCACGGCCTTCGTGCTTGCCAAATTTTCCGCCATCCCAGACCGCGTCCTCGGTAAACAGTTCGGCAATACCGTCCGCGTCGTACTGATTGTCGCAGAAGGCACAGTAGCGAGCTTTGAGCTTTTTGATGGCTTCAATGCTCTCCAGGGTTTGAATGCGTTGAGCAATATCGTCAGCGTTCATATTTTCTCCCTCCTTGGTGAGATATTATTGTCCTGTTGTTGAAGACCCGGAAGGTGTGGCCTGCCCCGTCTTGACCAGACGGCACGGTAGACCGCGCAGCAGCCAAGTGCCCATCATGGGGTCGCACTGCGCCGGGTCATCATCGGTACACATATTGATATTCGTTTCCCACAGGCCGTACAGCTCCGGGGCCTGTCCCGGGCGCTCGGGATACCACCAGCGGTCGGCCTGGACGACGCGTGGATGGAGCGTTTTATTCAAACGGGCGACGTGTCGCACGCTACCGATTGGGGTCTCGATGGCGACCCACGTCCCGTCCTCAATACCGAGTTCCGCCGCGGCGTGCGGGTGAAGCTGGACCACCGGGTGGGGATATTTCTTGCGGAACCACGGCATCTGGTGGCTGTTCTGGTGAAAGCCTTCGATGACCCGCCCTCCGGTTGTCAGCACCAGCGGATAGTCGGCGGACCAGCGTGTAAAGATTTCCGGTTCCTCGTAGACGGGCAGGGCCGGGTAGTCGAGTTCGGTCAGGATGGCCGAGCGTAACTCCACCCGCCCGGATGGGGTCCCAAAGCGCGGTTCATTGTCCTGGGCCGACCGGCCAGTGAATTTTCCGTAGCGCGGCGTGGCGGACATCCACGGCCCGCTCTGCTGAGCAAGGGTGTGAAAGCTGAGGCCGGCCGGTTGCAGGCAGGTGTCCCAGAACTCCTCAACGGTTTCCGGCCAGTCGGTCTCCTGACCCAGCCGCCGCCCGAGGTCTCTCCACAGCTCATAATCGTTCCGGTGACCCTGCTCGGGCTCAATGGCCGCGTGGCTCGCCGCGGCGTAATCGCCGGCGGTACCCATATAGCCCAGGCCGGTGGAGAAGGACGGCTTTTCGAGCCAGTGGCTGGCCGGCAGGACGTAGTCGGCCAACTGCGCGGTCGGAGACAGAAACAGGTCGTGGACCACCAACAGTTCCAGGTTGGCACTCCGTAGCGCCTGTTCGACCCGCCTGGCATTGCCACTCCCACCCAGCGGATTATGGTGCTGGACAAACAGCCCCTTGACCGGATACGGCTCGCCCTGGGTAATCGCCTGCCACAGGCTGGGCTCATGGGCCGAAGCCGTCCAACTCAGCAGGTGGTGCTTGCCGTGCCAGGCCGGCGCCATGGCCGCATCAAGCTGCTTATACCCGTCGCCCAGCAGACGAAAGCGATCGATCCCCAGTCGCTTGCGCCACTGTTCTTCGGGCAGGCGGTCCATCAGCATCACGTCCCCGTTTGCCACGACCTGCCGGGGAGGGCCGGACAGGGAGTGGCCACCCTCGCGATCCAGATTGCCGCTAATGGCCACCAGACAAGCAATTGCCCGCGCAGCCTGGAGGCTCGCCGGGCCGAGCTGGCACACCCCGTTGCCGCTATTGATAATGCCCGGTCGGCTACGGGCAAACAGCCGCGCCGCTTTGACCAGGAGTTCTTTCGGGACCCAGGTGAGTTCGGCGGCCCGTTGCGGCGAGTAGGCAGCCACGTGCTGCTGCAAGGCGTCGAACCCAGTGGCGTACTGCTCGACAAACTCCCGGTCGTGCAGACCCTCTTCAATAAGAACCGAGAGCCAGCCCAAGGCTAAGGCGCCATCCGCTCCAGGGCGGAGCTGCAACCACAGATCGGCCTGCTTTGCTTCGGTGGTATAGTGGGGATCAACCACAATGAGTGTAGCCCCCTGGCGGTGGGCTTTGACGATCTGTTTCCACAGGAGGGGCACCGAAGCACTCGGCCGCATCCCCCACAGCACTATGCATTTCGTCAGGCCGGGGACGGGAGAGGTGTGCGCGGTCGGGCCATAGCCATAGGTCAGTGCCTCGGCCATGGTCGTTGGGCCGGAGCAGATTTTATCCTGTCCGGCGCTGTTGGGGCTGCCGAAAAGGTTCAGAAAGCGCTCGCCAAGGCCCCAGTCCGCGCCATGAAACGTGCCGAAGGTGACGGCAACACTCTCAGGGCCGTGCTGGTGCTTCAGGGTTTTGAGCCGTGCGGCAATATCGTCCAGGGCTTCGTCCCAGCTGACCTGCTGCCAGGCCCCCTCGCCCCGTTGCCCGGTGCGTTTGAGTGGCCAGTGGACGCGCCCCTCCTGGTAATGCAATTCAGCAGCCCGGCGACCCTTAATACAGACAAACCCCTGACTGATCGGATGCTCTGCGTCGCCGCTGATGTGGGTGATTCGTCCCTGCTCCACATGGGCGAGCACGCCACACTGCTGAGAACAGCTACAACATATAACGGGCCTGACGGCTGTCTGCTCTTGGGTGGAATGAGTCATGGCGCGCCTTTCACGCAAAGAATATGAAATCGCTCTAGTCCATCTCAGACCGAGTGTCAATGAAAAAATGGTTTCAGAAATTCGAGACCGTAAGTAAAGAGGATGTCTTGCCAACAAGAGGGAAAAGGGCGTAGAGAGGAAAACGGCTATAGAGAAGGGAGGCGTCGGTGAAATTCGGAATTTTCTCTACCGTGACAAAGGCTGACGAGCGCAGTGTGCAGCGGCTCTTCCAAGAAAACCTGGAACAGGTCGTGTACGCCGAACAACTCGGCTATGACAGCTTCTGGTTTGCAGAACACCACTTTTCTACCTACAGCATGATTGCCTCGCCCAACCTGATGGTGGCCTCGGCCGCTCAGCGGACCAGCCGCATCAAGCTTGGCCCGGCGGTGAATGTCCTGCCGTTCCACCACCCGATTCGTCTGGCCGAAGAAGGGGCCATGCTGGATATGATGAGTGCGGGCCGTTTGCTGTGGGGCGTAGGCCGGGGCATCCAGCCCGGAGAATTTATCCCTTGGCAGGTGGACCATAACCAGAGCCGTGAGATTTTTGACGAAACCCATGAAGCCGTCATCCGTGCCTGGACGCAGCCCACATTTTCTTACCGCGGCCGGTTTATTGATATTCCTGAGACGACCCTGGAACTCCGACCGGTCCAAAAACCCCATCCTCCGGTCTGGACCGCGGGTCTGTCCGAACCGTCTGTCCGCTGGGCGGCGAAGCAGAACTATCCGTGTATGGAAGTGTATACCCTACTCCCGACCATGCAGCAGCATTGGGAGATATACAAGGAGGAAAATGCCCGGCATGGCCATCAGATTGATCACGTTGGTCTGGTGCCGACACGTCACGTATATCTGGCCGCTACGGATGAGCAGGCAAAAGCGGAAGTCTTACCCACGCTCGCCACCCGTTGGCAGCAGCTCCTCAAGCTCGCAAAACCGGCTGAAATGGCCCAGTCGTCTTCCTACGCCTATCTCAAGGGAACATTTGATGCCGCGGCCAGAGGCGACCTGACCGAACTCATGGACCTGGGTATGCTCCTAATCGGCAGCCCGGAAACCTGTGTTCGGCTGATTAAGCGCCATCAGGAGTTTTTGCCCGACCTCCAATACATGATTCTCTTTTTTGCCTACGGCAGCCTCAGTCAGGCGCAAATCCGGAACTCGATGCGGCTGTTTGCCGAGGAGGTCATGCCGGAGTTTCCAGAGGCCGAAGCCCACATTCCGATGGTCAACGGACAGCGTGTACAGGAGAGGATATGACCACCGCCGCTCAAGAAGCCTGGTTTGGGAAGCCGCTTGTGCCGGGCAAAAAGCCGATCAAGAAAAATCTGTTTGAGGAAGTCATGCACGCTACCGGAACCCTGGAACTCGTGCCAGTTTTTCCCTATCTCGACGATGGGGCGATCGTGCCGTGCCTGAGCGTCTCGATCGGTGGGCCGAACGCCAGAAAATTCCAGTTTTTTCACGAGAATGTCGTGCCTGAAGTGCTGCTCTGTCTCGCGGGCGAAGACAGCGCACTCCAGGCGGGCCAGATGATGGTGCTGCCCGATATGCACGGGGTGAATAATTTCTTGAAAGACCTGGCGAACGAACACGCCTACATGGTTGTCCTGATTACCATTCGCATGAACTCCCAGGACAATCAAAACGAGGGATTTGTGATCCGGTGCGAGCAGTGCAACGAGGTCGTCTATCGGCGCGAGACCAATATCAAGCGCGGACCGGAGCGTCCGTATTACCCGGAGTTCTATGCACTTGGTTTCTATGCCGATGCGGTTGATGAGTTCAACGCCTCGGCTCGAGTGTGTCCTAAGTGCGGTCATGTGCAGGCACCCTTTCCTGCTGAGCAGGTTGGCTGGCGACGCTACGCTCAGCAGGTTGCGGTTGCCAACCGTGCCCGGACAGCCAGCGAGCAGCGCGCCGCGCGCGACGGGTAGGGGGAGCGGTTATGGAACGCAGACGTATGGTGCAGCTCTTTGAGGCCGCCGAACACCTCTGGGGATCGTTCGATGATTTCCCCGCTCTGTCGCCTGGTATCGATCCCATGCCGCATCTCAGTCGGAATACCATTTCGCAACCCTTCTTTCTGGTTAGCGACCAGGACCAGACCTTGATCAACCTGAGCGGAGAAGGAGAGGTCTGGTTCGGGGGGGAGCGGCCGGAGCAATTCCAGCTTGCGGTCGGGGACAGTGTCTATATTCCGGCCGGTATTCCCAGTCGAGTCATAACCCACACGCCGAGTGTACAGGTTCGCTTCAAGGCCGAGACAGCAGGCAGAGAAGCCGTCGTGTGGTACTGCTCCGACTGCCGGGCTGTCGTGCATTGGCGGTCTATTGATACCCAGGCTGAAATCCCCCAGACGGCCTATTGGCAAGCGGTTCAGCAGTTCAACACTGACGCTGCGCTCCGCGTGTGCTCCGCCTGTCAGCAAGAACATCCTCGGGTTGAGCTGGGTGATATTGCCTGGCCGGCAGTCGCTCAAGCTATTCAAAGCAATACGGAAAAGACGGACTGAAAACAGGAGCGTCCAGGAGAGCCAGATGAGTCACACACAACTGCTTAATTTTGTGGACGGCGAGTGGTGTCATTCGAGCGCAACGGAGTCGCTGACCATTCCGAATCCGGCGACCGCACAGGAAATCGCCCTCCTGCCCGTCTCTCCAGCTCCTGACGTCGACGCCACAGTCCGGGCGGCAAGCCGTGCTTTTCCCGAGTGGCGGCGCACCCCGGCGGGTGAGCGGATACAGTATTTGTTCACATTCAAGACGCTGCTGGAGGAGCACCTCGACAACCTCGCCCAGACCGTGACCAACGAATGCGGCAAGACCTATACCGAAGCGACCGGAGAAATGCGGCGCGGCATTGAGAATGTCGAGGTGGCCTGTGGCATCCCCAGTCTGCTCCAAGGTTTGTATAGCGAGGATATTGCGCGCGGTATTGATGAGACCATGATCCGGCAGCCGGTCGGCGTGGTGGCGGCGATTACGCCGTTTAATTTTCCGGGCATGATTCCGCTGTGGTTTCTGCCCTATGCTATTGCGTGCGGGAACACGTTTATCCTCAAGCCGTCGGACAAAACGCCCCTCACCGCCCAAAAGATCTTTGCCCTGTTGGAGCAAACCGGCCTACCCAAAGGCGTGGCCAATCTGGTCAACGGCGCAAAAGAAACCGTAGACGCATTGGTTGACCATCCTGAGGTGCGGGCCATCAGTCTGGTCGGTTCCACGCCGGTTGCCAGGGCGGTGTACGCCCGCGCCACCGCAAACGGCAAGCGCGCGCAATGCCAGGGCGGGGCGAAAAATCCGATTATCGTGCTGCCTGACGCCGATATTGAAGAGGTGGCCCAGGTCGCGGCTGAGTCGGCCTTTGGCTGTGCCGGTCAACGCTGTCTGGCGGCCTCGTTGGCCATCACGGTGGGTGACGCGGAACAACCATTTGTTGAGGCCATGGCCGACATCGCAACACGGCGAAACGTCGGTTACGGGCTGGACGCCGGAGTGGAAATGGGGCCGGTGATCCGAGCCGAGAGTAAAGCGCGCATTGAACAGCTTATCCAAACCGGTCTCGACGACGGGGCACAGGCCCTCGTTGACGGCCGCCAGGCCCAGGTCGCCACATATGAACAGGGCTATTTTGTCAAGCCAACTATCCTCACTGAGGTGCAGCCGAGGAGCCAGATCGCGACCACTGAGATATTTGGACCAGTCCTGAGCGTGATGCCGGCAAAAGATGTTGACGACGCGCTCAGCTTGGTGAACGGCCAGCACTACGGCAATATGGCCTGTCTCTTTACCCGGAGTGGGGCGGCGGCCCGAAAATTTCGATACGAAGCTCAGGTGGGCAACCTGGGGATTAACGTCGGCGTTGCCGCGCCCATGGCTTTCTTTCCGTTTAGCGGCTGGAAAGACAGCTTTTTTGGTGATCTGCATGGCCAGGGGCGCGACGCCATTGATTTTTATACGGAAAAGAAGGTGGTCGTAGAGCGCTGGGGATGAGCAGGAGAAGGTGATCGTGGAGTGCGTGCCTCTTGCAGCAGAACCCCGTGTCTTCTTCCCCATCCCTGAACATGATACGTCTTGTGCAATGACATTGGAGAATGACCATGTTTCCTCGTGCTGATCTTGCTCTCTACAATCGTGATGGACAGCTCATTGCTGTTGTCGAAGTGAAGAACAAGTTAGGAACATCAGCCCTTTGGGCCGCTCAGTTGCGCCGTAATATTCTTGCCCACGGAGGTCTTCAGAACGCGCCCTATTTCCTTCTTATGACACCGGATCGAATATACCTCTGGAAGGATGCTGGGACCGACCCTGTCTCTGTCTTTCCAACCTATGAAAGGGTAGCTCAAGACATCTTTTCATCCTATTTTGATAGATCGGCTATAGAGCCGAGTGAGGTAAGTAGTGCCGCGTTTGAGCTTATTGTGACAGCATGGCTAGGGAATCTTGTCAGGACGGCAGACAAGCCGGAGGATTTGACGAGTGAAGTCTCCTGGCTTGTTGAGTCCGGATTGCTCGGTGCACTTCAAGACGGGCGTCTTGAGTACGAAGTTGCCGCGTGAATATCTACGTTGAAACGAATTTCGTTCTTGAATTGGCTTTGGAGCAGGAGCAACGTGAAAACTGTGAGCAGATCCTTTCTCTGTGCGAGAAGGGCAAGGCTCAACTCATCATTCCTGCCTACTCTTTTGCTGAGCCTTCCGAGACGCTTACGCGGCATCACGGGGAACGAGAGCGGTTGAAAATAGCTCTTGACCGGGAATTGCAGCAACTCGCGCGTACCGAATTATATAGGAGTCGGCTGAGTGATCTACAGAGTTTGACAACTCTCCTCATAGACAGTGCGGACGATGAAGCAAAACGATTTGACGCCACTCGCTCTCGGCTTCTCAAAATTTCCGAAATCATCCCCCTCACCGCGCAGATTTTGGGCGAAGTGGCTCGTAATCAAAAGGTACACGACCTCTCTCCTCAGGACGCTCTGGTCTATACGTCCGTCCTCCAACATCTCAAGCAAGGTGTTTCAGCCCAGGGGTGTTTCTTAAACAAAGATAGAGATTTTAATGATCCGGATATTGTTGAAGAACTGAGCACGTATAATTGTAAGTTGTTCCCTCGATTCGATAGCGGCTATCAATTTATCCTGCACGCGATTTCTCAAGCTTCGCCTCTCTGACCCTGAAAGGAAGTCCAAGGAGGTCCCATGTCAATCGACAGTCTGTCTGACGCTGGAACCGAAACACGAACCGTAGCCGCCCATCGACCGACCATCCGGGGTACCCGCCACATGGTCGTGGCCGGGCACTATTTGGCGGCGCACGCCGGCTTTCACATTCTTGAAGCCGGCGGCAACGCGGTTGACGCGGGTGTTGCTGCCGGTATCGCCCTGGGTGTCTTGCAGAGCGATCTGGTGAATGTGGCCGGGGTGGCTCCCATCATCCTGTATCTGGCCGACCGGCGTGAGGTGATAACGATCAGCGGTCTGGGTCACTGGCCGCAGGCCGCCTCGGTGGAGATGTTTCAGAAAAAGCACGCCGGCCATATTCCGACGGGGATTCTCCGCACCGTTGTGCCCAGCGCGCCCGACGCCTGGATTACCGCGCTGGAGCAGTACGGAACCATGAGCTTTGGTGAGGTCGCGGCAGCCGCAATCCGTTTTGCGCGAGACGGGTTTCCCATCCATGCTTTTACGGCGGGCATCATCAAGGCGAATGCCGACAAGTATCGACGCTGGCCCTCGAACGCGGCCATCTATCTACCTGGCGGTCAGGCTCCCCAGCCGGGCGACATCTTCAAACAAACCGACCTGGCCGGCACCTTGCAGTATATAGCCGACGAAGAGGCGCACGCCCGGAGCCAGGGACGAAAGGCCGGTCTCCAGGCGGCCCGGGCGGCTTTTTATCAAGGCGATATTGCCGCGGCGATTGTCAAGTTTCACGCGGAGAATGACGGGCTACTGACCGCCAAAGACCTGGCCGAATTTCGGGTCGCCGTAGAATCCCCAACGCGGACGGCATTCCAGGACCTTGAAGTCTACGCCTGTGGCCCGTGGTGTCAGGGGCCGGTCTTGCAGCAAGCGCTGAATCTCCTGGAAGGCTACGATCTTGCGGCCCAAGGCCACAATTCGCCCCAGTATATTCACACGGTGACCGAAGCGCTCAAACTGGCGTTTGCCGACCGGGACCGCTACTACGGCGACCCGCGCTTCGTTGAGGTGCCCATCGAAGCACTGTTGTCCAAGGACTATGCCGAGCAGCGCCGTTCCCTGATTCGGGAGAATGAAGCCTGGCCCGAGATGCCACCGGCCGGCGACCCCCGGCGCTGCCGGGCGGCGGTTGACGCCGGGCTCGGTCCGGCGCCGAACGAAACGGCCCAGCCCGGCCTGGACACCTCGTATGTCTGCGTCATAGACCGGCATGGCAATGCTTTCTCCGCCACGCCGAGCGATACCTCATCTGATATGCCGGTCGTGCCTGGTACGGGTCTGTGTCCGTCCTCACGCGGTTCGCAGTCCTGGGCCGATCCGCATCATGCTTCCTGTGTCGCCCCTGGCAAACGACCTCGCCTGACCCCCAACCCGGCGTTAGTTCTGCGTGACGGACGCCCCTTTCTGGTACTGGGCTCTCCCGGTGGTGATGTCCAGCCCCAGGCCATGTTGCAGACCCTGCTCAACAGTGCGGTTTTTGGCATGGAGGCCCAGGAAGCGGTCGAAGCGCCACGCTTTGCCAGCTACAGCTTCCCGGATTCCTTTGAACCGCACGCCTACCATCCTGGTCGGCTGAATATCGAGAGCCGTATCGTTGAGGAGACCGGAGCGTCGTTGTCCGAGCGTGGGCACCAGGTGCACTGGTGGCCGGACTGGGTGTGGCGAGCCGGTGCCGTGTGCTGCATTCACGTCGAGCCAACAACCGGTGTGCTGGCCGGTGGCGCCGACCCACGCCGTGCGTCGTATGCCGTAGGCTGGTAACAGGGGTCTTACTGTAAAGGAGGGAAGACAATGGCATCCACCCAAGAATATCTGGTGAGCTGTGGCACGACAAAGACGCCCGCCCATCTACCGGTTGACCGAACCCGTATCCCGCCCGGACCGCCACCCTCTCTCGCTCCTTTGCCCGACGCGGCAGCCGCCTTTCGTACCGCGGTCACGCAGCCGGTTGGCATGCCGGCCCTGGAGAAGCTGGTCAAACCTGGAGCAAAAGTCACCATCGGCATTCAGGACGGCCGGGCCACGCACTACCATCCCGACGACCAGGATTTGCGCATTCTCGGGCTGCCCATCTTACTCGATCTACTGAACCAGTACGGGGTCAAACCCGAAGACATCCAGATTAAAGTTGCCAACGCGCTCCACCGCATGTGGACCCGTAAGGAGATGACCCACATCCTGGGCCCGAAATTGCCCTACACGCTGGGGGGCCGCCTGGCCTGTATTGATGCGACCGACCCGGACCAGTTTGTCAATCTGGGTATGACCCGGCGGGGTATGGAAGTCATGGTTCATCGCTCGGTCGTTGAGTCCGATCTGTTCATCTTTATGTCCGTGCCGGGCGGATTCTTCCAGGGGGGCTGGAAGTCCATTCTGGTGGGGATGAGTAATTGGGAGTCCATCCGCTATCATCACCGCCCCTGGCCGTTTGCCTCGGGGCACTCGGTCCAGGACCCCAAAAACAGCTCCTTCCACAAGCTGCTGAATGAGATGGGAGCTCTGGTGGACGCCGAGCTGGAGCATCGCAGCCACCCGCCCATCATGAAGATAGAGGGCGTCCTGACCACGAGTAGCCCGCAGCGTTTTGCGGCCATCGACGCCGGGCTGATCGCTCCGGTACGGGAGATGCACATCGATATGCTACTCTCCCAGCTTGTCACCGACGTGGAAGGGCAGACGGATGTGCTGCTGCTGGGGATGGCGGATGGGGACGGCTACTCACGGCTATCAGTCTTTAATCCCATTCACTGTCGCAACAAGGCCTTATCCGGGTTGTTCAACGCCTATCACGAGAATCCCCTGGTCCGAAAAGGCGGGATTCTCATCGTCGCCAATCCCTTCGACCCCAAGTTCAGTTTGCTCAACCACCCCTCGTATCACACCCTCTACCACGAGGTGTTGCCAGCCGTGCAGGACCCGATCGAGGTATGGGATACATACTCTGAAGAGTACGCCTACCGCCCGGAGTTTGTTCACAAGTATCGCAACGGTTTTGCGTTCCACGGGGCACACCCGTGTATTCTATACGGGCAGGGCTTGTATGCGCTCAACCATCTGGGCGGTGTCCTGGCTGCGGGCGTGCCCAAAGAAAACGAAGCGGTCGCTCGGCGGATGGGCTTTGAGCCGTTCCCGACCATTGAGACCGCGCTCAGCGAGGCCGAGGCGCGACTCGGCAAAGACTGCACGATCACCTATCACCAACACCTGGAGGAACACGGCTATTTCACGCGAGTGCATGTGAACGGTAATACCGCCTAGTTCAGAAGCGTGCTGTGCTCTACGATGCTTTTGTCGGAGGTCGGCCCGATGAATGAACCTCAGCCTCATAAGGACTATGCGACGCTTGAAGACCTGACGTATACGTCGGGCAAGGCGGAATTGGTGGATGGAAGGATTGTATCGATGGCACCGCCTGGCGGCGCTCCGGGCTACGCTGGTGATGAGATATTCGTTTCCCTGCGTGCCTATGCGCGACGGGTTCAGAGAGGGATTGCGGTTGGAGATAACAAAGGCTTTCGCGTCAATCTGCCGCACCGCCAGTCCTTCAGCCCGGACGCGGCCTATTATACCGGTCCTAATCCCGGGATGAATTTTTATGCCGGTGCTCCTGTATTTGCTGCCGAGATGAGAAGCGAGGGCAATTATGGAGCAGAGGCCGAGTTGGCACAAAAACGGGCAGACTATTTTGCGGCCGGGACGCAGGGCGTATGGGATGTCGATTTGCTCAGCGATGCGGTTGTCAGAGTCTATCGAGCAAGTGATCCTGACCACCCTACCGTCTATCGGCGCGGTGAGGAGGCTGAAGCCGAACCGGCAGTGCCCGGCTGGTCCATGCCGGTCGCTGAGTTGTTTTTCGACTGTTCAGTCCAGCTCTATCCCGTACAGCTTTGCGGCATTGTCGTACACAATTTTGTGCGTGATATGGGCCGGGACGTTGGCAAAGTCTCGTTCAATGACTTTACGTGAATGCGGCCAGGTGGTGTCCGTGTGCGGAAAATCGGACGCCCACATGCAGTTATCCTCGCCAAAGACCACGGCGTTTGCAGCCCCGATCGGGTCGTCCTGAAAGGTCGCCCAGACCTGGTGGCGGACGTATTCGCTCGGTTTCATGGGGAGCGGATGTTCCACCATCACCCCAAACTTCTCATAGGTATGGTCCAGGCGCTGGACATAATGGGCCAGCCAGCCGATGTCACTTTCCGCGGAAACAATTTGGAGTCCGGGAAAACGGGCCAATACCCCGCCAAAGATGAGACTGGTCAGAGATTTTTGAACCTCGTGAATGAGGTGCACGAACCGTATGGCCGTCTGGTTGACCCAGCCGCTGGAGCCACGGTCCATGACCACGCGGGTGTTATTGTCCCGGCTGGTTACGACGTGCAGGGAGAGCGGCATATGCAGTTCCTGTGCCGTGGTCCAGAACGGATCGTACACCGGATTATAATACGGCCGGTCTTCGGGCGGAGCACCCCAGATCATGCCGCCGCTGAGGCCCAATTTTGCCGCACGTTCGAGCTCTTTGACCGCGGCCGGAATATCCTCAAGCGAGATCAGTGCCACGGGATAGAGCCGTTTGGGATCGTGCGACCGAAACTCTGCCACCCAGTCGTTATAGACCCGAAAACATGCCTGTTGGAGTTCGGCGTCCGCAAGCTGGAACAGGGCCAGACCCAGGGTAGTGTAGATCACCTCGGCCCGGACCCCATCGATATCCTGATCTTTAATACGCTCAACCGGATCCCAGCCGCTGGGCCGGGCCGCTTCATAACCGCGGGTGAGATGTTTTTTGAGCTCTTCGCCACTCCGGCCTGTCGAAAATCCACCCGCCACCGGGAAGGGCGTGATGCCGGGGGCCATGAAAAAATGTCCGGGTTTTTCTTTGTCCTCGACTACCCGCGGGGCGCGGTCCCGGAACTGTTTATCGAGTCGGCTAGTCCACAGATCGGGCGGCTCTGTCATATGCGAATCAGCAGAAATAACGCGCAGCGGTTCCATTTCTCCCCCTGTGTCCGGTCATTCGTGGGCGGCAATCCCGTACACTGACCGAGCAACGCCTAGCATTTTCGCCTCTGACGTGTCAAACAACACCATGTAAAATGCTGATAACGGGAGGGGCCCCTATGAGTTGTTCGACGGTGATGCGTGGGAAGAGAAGAAGCGTTCTGACGGTGCTGACAGCGGCCATCGTGCTGGGCTGGCCTCTGGGCCTGAGCGTTGCCGCAGAGCAGACCAGCCGGTTGCAGGACGAGGCGGATATTCGCAAACTGACTCTCTGTTATGCGCACGGAACGGACGCCATCGGACGAGGTGAGGTTGCGGCAGGGAGGGCAATCTACCAGCCGTGCTTTACAAAAGACGCCACCTTCTCGGCGGCCTTTCCGAACGGACTAGAAGAGAAAAGGACCGGCTCAGACGCTTGGGCGGATTTTGTGGCGTCGGTCTTTCAGGGTGCTGGCTATACGAGTACGCAACATCTGATCGGAACCATCAGTATTGAGGTGCAGGATAAGAGCGCCACCATGAGTACCTATCTGCACGCCACCCACGTTCTCCCGAACGGCAGTGTTGATATTGCGAATGGCACCTATGAAGACAGCGTGGTGAAGACCGCAGAGGGCTGGCGCATTCAAAGCCGCAGGCTCACCCTCATCACCTTTCTCAACCTTGCGCCGACGGCACCGCATCCGCGGAGTGAAGAGTAGAGATATCTTCGGTTAGAATAATCCCGGATGAAAGGTTCCGCTGGTATCTTCGGTCGTGCACAGGGCGGCGGACACGATATCTCCAGTGTCCGCGCAGCACACATCTGTCGGGCCACAGGTAAAGCCGTCAAACAAGATGCGAGCGGCTGCATCCTGCCCCTGAAACGACGGGTGGAAACAGTCACAGCACGAAATCTGCTCGCTCGTAAACTTGTACACCCAAGACGCGTTGCTGAAGCTGAGGGAAGTGCCGGCCGCCTTCTTGGCTGTCCCGCCGACTGTCTCGCCGCCTACTGTCACCACGGGAGAAGTTTCGTCATCGGCCAAGGCAGCATACTCCGCGGAGACGCGCTCCATAATGTCACGATAGGCCTTGGCTGTTTCGTAGCCATCCCTCAGGCGACGTTCGTCTGAGCAGTCGATAGTGATAGACCCGCACAGGCCAGTCGGTCGTAGCTCGAGTAGAGCATCCGACTTCCACAGGGATTCGCAGGTTCCGCCAAGAATAGAGCAGTTCGTTTTAGCCTTGTGATTGCACAACTGGGTTACCCGCACGGGCGCGGCAATGCCGATTTTCAATTCCGGGACGGCAATCAAAACGTCAAGCCCTTTGCGAAACTCGCGTTCAAACGCCGCCTCTGTGGTTCGACAGTGGTTCATCGGATCCTGATCGTCCCCCCTGTCACAGTCTGCTTGAATACGCTCAATGGTGCCGCTGCAAATATCGTTATGGCCCATTTCGACCGTGACATAACGCGGAGCAGCCGGGGGATCTATCCCGAAAAGCGCTGCCGATTCCTGCGCCTGGGCGAAAAAATCCTTGAGCATCTCGGCACCGGATTCCGCGCTATTGGGGTCGGCATTCACAATCATAGCGTCCTGACGACATTCGATCCGTTCCGCCTGGCTAAAAACCCCGTCCTCACCGGCGCTGCAAAGCGCACTGCCATGAGTAATGCTGGTTGCCCAGTTGAAGTTCTCCTGGTCTAGATTAGTACACTCCCCGGCCCCCCCGGCGTTCACTGCTTTGCTGATGCTGTCCCCGATGGCGTCGATGGAGGCAATCCGGGGCGCGAGATTATCGAGCCGCGCAATCGTGAAGTTCTGGAGAGACTGTTGCCAGGCGACAATGAGGTCCGTTCCGGCCTCGGGGAAATTTTTCAGACGGGCGTGTTTGCCAACGTCCTCCAGGAATTCTGTATGAAAGGTCGAGACCCTGACCACGGCGCTGCCGAACTCCACTCCATCGGCCCGTGCGCTGACCGTATGCTGGCCATCGCTGAGCCGATTCCAGTTGAAGAGCAAGCCAAAGCCGTTGTCGGTGTCCCCGCAGAGGGTCTCCCCCTCCGGGGTATACTCAGTGTCCGGGCGGGTGGTCTTATAGCCGGCTCGCCAGGTCTCTTCCGTGGCGGTGCCGGGATTAAAGACAATGTCAATCTGCTCGGCCTCACACACCCAGCCGGAAATCACTCCTATACCGCTCTGAAACGAGCCCGGCTGCGGGTTCCCAAGCCTCATACGCGGTGGCGCAACGATCGTCCCACCGCTACTCCTGATGTCCCCCTGAATCACGAAGTTTTGGAGAGACTGTTGCCAGGCGAGGGTGATATCCTGGCCTTCAGTCGGAAAATCTTCAACGACAAACTCTCCGCTTACGTTTTCCTTGAATTCTTCCCCGAGGGTGGTGACTGTGAAGATCGCGCGACCAAACTCCTCCCCGTCAGCCCGGGCACTGACCGTATGCTGGCCATCGCCGAGCCGATTCCAGTTGAACAAGAGCCCAAAGCCGTTGTCGGTGTCCCCGCAGAGCACTTCTCCCTCCGGCGTATACGCCGTGTCTGGGCGGGTGGTCTTATAGCCGGCTCGCCAGGTCTCTTCCTTAGCGGTGCCGGGATTAAAGACAATATCAATCTGCTCGGCCTCGCACACCCAGCCGGAAATTACCCCCACACCACTCTGAAACGAGCCCGGCTGCGGGTTCTCAAAAGATGACTGCGCCCAGAGTGATTGGGGTAACAGGAAGACCCCGATCAGGGTGACAAAAAGTGCAATAAGGAGTGTGGCTTTCATGACTATGCCTCGTAACATTCCTCCGACAGGTTGACAAATCCTTGGCAGGGGTATCCCATGGCCGGTCATAGTAAGAAAAGCTTTTCAGATGGGTAATCGTTCCAGAAGAAGGAGGGAGAATGCAGTACGATCTGATTATTAAAAATGGGACCGTCGTTGATGGCTCGGGTATGCCCCGATTCCGTGCCGATGTGGGCATCGTGGATGGGAAAATCGCCTCGATTGGTCGCATTCGCGACAGCGCGCAAGAGACGATCGACGCCGAGGGCCACGTCGTCACCCCCGGCTTTATTGATGGCCATACCCATATGGACGCCCAAGTCTCCTGGGACCCGCTCGGAACGTGTTCCTGCTGGCATGGCATTACCAGCGTGGTGATGGGCAACTGCGGATTTTCGCTCGCGCCGTGCAAGGAGAGCGAAAAGGACATGGTCATGCGCAATCTGGAGCGGGCCGAAGACATTGCGCCCGAGGCCATGAATGCCGGCATCAAATGGACCTGGGAGACCTTTCCCGAGTATCTAGATTCGGTTGAGCGGCTGCCCAAAGGCATCAACTATGCCGCCTATATGGGGCATTCCGCCCTGCGTACCCACGTGATGGGCGAGCGTGCCTTTACCGACCCGGCCACCGAGCAGGATTTGGAGCAGATGAAACAGGCGGTGCGCGAAGCGATTCAGGCCGGCGCGATAGGGTTCACCACCTCGCGTACCCGCAACCACCAGACGCCGCAGCGCCAGCCCGTGGCTAGTCGGCTGGCCACCTGGGATGAGGTCCGGCAGTTGGTTGGCACGATGGGCGAAATGGGGGCCGGCATCTTTGAAATCGCCGGAGAAGACACCGGCCAGAACCCGGAGCGCATCCGTGAATACATGGACCGTCTCAAGGCTCTGGCGGTCGATACCGGAGTCCCGGTGACCTACGGCATGTTCAGCATGCGCCGGGCGCCGGACTGCTGGCAGCCCTATCTCGATTTAACCGAGGAAACCGCAGCCGCGGGCGGCCGCATGTTTCTTCAGGTACACAGCCGCGCGCTGAATGCGGTCCTGTCCTTTCAGACCAATACGCCGTTCGACCGGCTGCCGAGCTGGCGTGCGCTCAAGAAGATGAAGTCACTCGAAGAGAAGGAAGCAGCCCTGCGGAATCCTGACTACCGGCGCAAACTGGTTGAAGAGGCTCACACCCAAGAGGACGACGGCAACCGGGGGGTCGGTCCCGAAGCGCGGGCGGCGAATTTCAAATGGCTGTTCTTGATGGACAAGCCCAATCCGCCCCACCGCTCCATTGAGGAGATCGCCGCGGAGCGGAACCAGGACCCGGTCGAGACCTTTATTGATCTGGCCCTGGAGAAAAACCTCAAGCAGTTCTTCCTGCAACCGCTGGCCAATGAGAACCAGGAGCATGTGCTGGAGATGATGCGGCACCCGCGTTCCGTCATCACTTTCTCTGACTCCGGCGCGCACGTGTCCCAGATTATGGATTCGTCCTTACAGACCCATCTGCTGAGCCATTGGGTGCGCGAGCAGCAAGCCATCACCCTCGAAGATGCGGTCCGGCAACTCACCTTTGTGCCGGCCTCTCAGTGGGGGTTGCACGGGCGCGGCCTGCTGCGCGAGGGGATGACCGCGGACGTCGTGGTCTTCGACCCGGAAACGGTTGGGCCGATGATGCCGGAGTTGACCTACGATCTGCCCGCAGGCGCGCGGCGGCTCAAACAGAAAGCCGCGGGTTTTCTGGCTTCGGTCGTCAACGGCCAGGTGGTCCTGCGTGAAAACGAACCTACCGGTGCGCTGCCCGGCCAGTTGTTGCGCGGGCCGCTAGCTCAACGTTAAGCGTCGGATTTTTGACTTTCCACACGGGCGGATGTGAGCGATCATGTCTGCCCGTCTGTGTTTATCCCGGCAGCGCCCGGCACTCCTGACCGCTATAGAGCTGTGGGTCAAGCCCAACGGTTTCTCCAGCCACCTGTCCGGCGGCGTAGCCCTCAGGATCAACTTTCAGCGAGCGTGGTGTACCGGACAGCTTGCGCAGGCGAGTCCCCTGGCCGGCCAGATAGGTATAGACCTCGTCGCGATAGTTTTTCCGTACCGCGGGCAAGGTAGTCTTGGCAGCGGCCGGCTCTCGTTCGGCAATCAGGGCTTTGATCTTGTCGGTGATAGACTGGGCGCAGCCATAGGCAAAGGAGTCCAGAAAACGTCGCCCCTTGCCGTAATGCTCCTTGCGCAAACGCTGGACAGTGTGAATCAGATAGCTCAGCATCTCTTTGGCAACAACGACATTATGCGAACGACCGATAATAAACGACCGGCCCACGGACAGGGTCGAACAGCAGAAATACAGTTTGCAGGTTGCGAGCCAGAGCAGCCGTTCCCACGGGAGCAGGCGGCTCGTTTTCCAGCCCTCGACTCGCATGTCCTGTTCGCTCTGTACGCCCTGGGCCTCAACCTCTGTCAACGAGAGATTATAGGAGGCCAGGAGCTGATGAACCTTGGCCGCTGCCAGGGCCGCTTCGTGTTCGGTCGCGGCTTCATCGCGGCTGAGTTGGAGCAGTTTCTGGATTTTATGGATGAGGGAATCCGGAGCAACGGAATCGATAGCGGTATTCATTCCTACCCATTCTACTGGGCACTCTGAGAAAACACTAGGGCGTATGATCGCCACCGGTGCTGCACTCAGCTCCCGAGCTGACCGATACCCCAGCGGATGCCGCGCCTGAGCAGTTCATAATACACCGCTGACTCCCACGAACAGCGCTCAACAGAGCAGACCGGCATAAAGGGCTGCATGTCGTATTTCCCTCGACAGTGACCGAGCGTCAGATAGAGGACTTCCCCCTGACCGCAGGGGTGCAGATAGAGCTGGGGTCGCGGGTCGTCATTACCCAGGTCCTCGCGAACATAGCCCTCCGATTTGGCGCTATAGCGTGACTCCAGCAGCGTGTGGATTTCACCGTAAAATTCGCAGTAATACGGCTCGTCCGTGACCTCGAAGGGTTGAATGTCGCGGACGAGCGGGTGGCTGGGGTCGGCGACCGTGACGTGAATGGGCTGAATGGGTGGATGCGACACAAAGTGGTTGCCCAGCATGTCAGACAAGGCCGGTGCTTTCCGTGGCGTATCAACCTTGCCGGGAATCACAACCCCGTCGGTCTCCAGACTTTCTCCGACAAACTCCAGCAGCGCACTCGTACCGTGCAGGGCAAACCAGCGCCCGCCGCTGTTGAGAAACTGCTGGAGACCCTCCTGTTGCTCCGAGGTCGGACACACATCGCAGGTATAGGTGACGAGAAGTCTGGATTGCCGGATGGCGTCATGATCGCGGTAATCTTCGGCGACCCGGACAACCACGTCCTCGTGTTCGGCCAGAAGCTTGAGCAGTTCAAGTCGAGCAAAATTGGTGTCGTGATATCTGGCGTTACAGATGAGATAGACATCAATACGAGCATCCCCATTACTATTTTCTGCCATAGCGCTCTCCTCCGGCTGGTATAACCTTAGCTCCATTATCCAGTTCGTGGACCAGAAAGATATCCTGGAGCGCTATGCCGGGAAAGAGACCGTCCCCATACATCTTTGCACCTGAGCCTGGGAGTGCTATGCCGTCAGTATTGAAACGCATTTTCAGTATGCAGGAGGGGCATTATGGAAAACGGACATACCATTTGTGTCGGAACTGTTGGCGCCGGGGTGTGGTATAGCTCGGACAGTGGCACCCGTTGGCGGCGGAGTCGCATGAAGCTGCCGTTCCACGCCGAACCTGGGGAAATCCAGATTCGCTCGCTGGTGGTGTCTCCGCACAACCCCAACGTGGTGTATGCCGGCTCCGAGGTCGGGCTGTATCGCAGCGAGGACAAAGGGGCGGTTTGGGACCTGATAGAATCACCCGCAGACGGCAAACAAATCTGGTCCATTGCCGTGCATCCTGACAACCCGGACATCGTTCTTATTGGGACCAAACCGCCGTGTGTCTTTCGCACCAAGGACGATGGTCAGAACTGGGAGGAACTCCCCCTTAACGCCGCCGAGCGTTGCCTCGCCGGCGCGCCCAAGGTCACCAATCTCCTTTTTGATCCGCGTGACTCCGGCACGGTCTGGGCCAGTGTCGAGATCGACGGCGTCTATCGGAGTCTCGATGGCGGCGACACCTGGGAGCATCTGCCCGCCCTGGGCGACAGCGAGCTGAACCAGGATATCCACGGTCTGACCATCAGTCCCGACCCGCACCGAAAAATCATTGCCACCACCCCGGATGGCATCTGGACCAGCACGGACGAAGGCCAGAGCTGGGCGCTGCACGCGTTCCCACGTTTCTCCGAGCGAGGCATTTCATACTGTCGTGGCGTGGCGCTGAAAGCCGACGACCCCAACGTCATGTTTGTGGGCAATGGCGATTTCATCCCAGGCAAGGTCGGGGCTATCCAGCGTTCGACCGACGGTGGGCAAACCTGGCAGTCCGCCCCGTTACCCGTGGTGCCAAACTCGACCATGTACTGGTTTGCCACGCATCCGGCGGACCCCGACTTTATCGTGGCCAACAGCCTGCACGGCTATGTCTACACCAGTCAGGACGGCGGAGCGTCGTGGACCAAATCGGAACGAGAGTTCGGTGAGGTCCGGGCCTTGGCCTGGGTGCCAAACTAACAAGTCCCCTCTCCCCTGGTGGGAGAGGGCCAGGGTGAGGGGGATAGTCTCGCGGGTGCAGCCCATGCACCTCTGCCGCCAGCGCGCCCCCCATCCCCTCTTGGGAGGGGTGGCCGAAGGCCGGGGTGGGTTGCCCTTACCCGACTCCATATTTTTTCATCCAGTTGGTAAACGTCTGGTAGTTCGGCAGGCCGACCAGTTTGCAGGCCGCGGACTTATTGCTCCGAGCCTCGCTGTACGCCCGGCTCAGATAATGTCGTGCTACCTCGGCCAGCAGGTCGGGCAGATCGAATCCATCGCCCAGGCTGCGGTTCAGTACCGACTCGGAAGCAGGGAGCTCTTTTCTGACCGGAAAGAGCGCCGCCTGAATGTCCTGCGCGTTAATGACTTGTGTCACGGCCCAGATGGCAGCCCGAGATAGGGTGTTGGACAGCTCACGGACATTTCCCGGCCAGGGGTGTTGGAGGAGAAGATTTCTTGCCTCAACAGACAATTGTTTGTGAACCCACCCGGGCTGCCGCGCACAGTCGGTATTGATTTTCTCCAACACGTGATCAATCAGTAGGCCCACGTCCCCGGTTCGCTCGCGCAGAGCCGGCAGGCGTAGCACGCCGACTGCCAGCCGGTGGAACAGGTCTTCTCGGAAGCGTTGTCCGGCAACTTCATCCCGAAGGTTGCGATTGGTGGCGGCAATGACTCGAATGTCTATCTTCCTGGGCTTGGTCGAACCGATCCGTTGGACCGTGCCTTCCTGAAGACAGCGCAGCAGCTTGACCTGGGCGGCCAGCGGAAGCTCGCCGATTTCATCCAGAAACAGGGTACCGGTATGCGCGGCTTCCAAATAACCGGCTTTGGCCTCGGCTCCGGTGAAGGCTCCTTTGGTAGTGCCGAAAAACTCGGCTTCGACCAACTCACCCGGAATCGCTCCGCAGTTGACCTCGATGAACGGCCGTCCGGCCCTGTGGCTGGACGCATGAATCGCTCGCGCGAACAGTTCTTTGCCGGTGCCAGACTCGCCCTGAATCAACACCGGCACATCGTGCACGGCCAGTCGTCTGGCTCGGGCAATCTCTGTTTTCACTGCCTGACAGCGATGGATGATTGCCCCAAATTCCGGGGCTTCCGCCGGTAGCCCTTGCGTGAGGCGGACAATCTGGTCAGCATTGATCTGCGGCAGGTATTCAGCCGCAAGGTCGAATGGAAACGAGACGGTCCGGACACCGTCCTGCACGGACGACTCTATGAGTTCCGCAGGATGGGTGGTTTTGGCCAGCACGATCCACACCGCAGCCATAGCCGGGGTGCCCGGACTGAGATGATACACGAACCGGGCAGAGCCGTTTGCCTTGTCGCGCAGACTATTGAGCACCGCTACAGCGGCTTCATAGATTTCGTCGAATCGGGTAGGGCTGCTCAGAGAGACTGTGTGAAGGGTAGCCTTGATCCTGCACCGCTCGTTCAGCCATGTGCGGTAAGTCTGTGACTGATGAGGCGCATGGTCGGTCAGGAGATGGACAGTATCAAACTCCCGTGCCTGCACAGCCTGTCCGATGGGGCCGAGTTCACCGTCCAATTCGTTACCGGAAGCCCGCAAATCCGTATTGCCCAGCCAGGCGACAAGAACACATTGAGACATGGCCTGTTCATACAAGATTTCTTGTTCCATGCAAAGTTTTGTGTGACCCAATTCCCTCCTTTTCCCGGAGAGAGGCATGTTTTTTCCCTCTCCCCTGGAGGGAGAGGGCTAGGGTGAGGGGGAAATGCAAACTGAATCACTGCCCAAAAATGGAGTTCAATAGCCAAGCGTCGTTAATTTCCGTACAGTGGGGCCGTTCAATGCAAGGCGGTACCATCGTGGCACGGGAGTTGCACTATCCTCTAAGCAGAAAGCTGAACAACGGAACCGGAGAACAAGAACATGCTGCGTGAGTACCGGCTGACCAACTTCAAAGCCTTCGGCGAAACCGTCACCATCCCCATTCGCCCCCTCACGCTTATCTTTGGTGCAAACTCGTCCGGCAAAAGCTCGATCTTCCAGTCGTTGTTGCTCCTGAAGCAGACACTTGAAGAAGCCAAAAACCCGAAGACTGCTCTACTCCCCAAAGGTAGCTTGGTTGATTTGGGGACGTATTCTGACTTCGTTCATGGTCATGACACCACTCTAAATTTCGAGGTTGACGCGCTGTTCGATGACGTGGAGAACTCAAATCTACATATTGAGTTTCGTTATGATAAAAAGCTCAAGAACCCGGGTCGGGTCATAACTTTGAGAGGAGATAGTTACCAGAATCGAAATGATGCGCGACCTGCAATTTCATGGTCACTGAAGTTATTTGAACGGAATGACAAGGGAGCTTTTAAGTCTATCATTGAACCGGCCAAAGAGGAGACGGACAAAGAGCAAGCTGAATACACTAGGAGCGTTATCAGGAGATCGGTGCCGGATAGAGTGAAAGCTGAAGATGCGCTGGCTAAACTGGATAAAGAATATGCTCAGGAGGTTGAGGCCCTGTGGGCGAAAGAGTCAGAGTTGGTAGGAGCCGATAGTAAAAGTTTTGGTATGTTTCAGGTTGACTTTGGGCCGGATTCTGCGCGCTGTTGGTGGGATAAAATTAAAAAATCCCTTGAAGCAGAATTTATTGGGAAGGCGTATGCCGTGGACTTTGATGAAGAGTCGTATAACCCTGAAGATTTCTTTCGGGATTTTTTAGCTGACTATCCACTAGATCAGATTGTTCAATCCTTGAGAACAGGTGTTGTCTTCGATCTTCGCCGTACTAATTTTTCACCAACCGATATTAAGGGACTCTCAGAATTTCTAGGAGTCCCAGGAGAGGATAACATTTTTCGAGCAGAATCGTACGGTTGGACGACATGGCAAACAGAGGAGTACCCATTTAGGAAAGAGGGTGAGTCCTATAGGCAGTCTCTTGGAGCTTATGTCCTCCCTCCAATGTTCCTTCCCGTCTGTTCAAAATTTAGTGATACCCTCAAAAATCTCCTGTACCTGGGGCCTTTGCGGAGTCAGCCGGAACGCTATTACACATTCAGTGGCGACACGACTGACTATGTTGGCCAATCAGGCGAATACCTGTCTTCTCTCCTTTTCGAGGATCAGGAATTAGTAGAACAAATTAACAGCGACCTGGAACGGCTTGGCGTAAAATACCAAGTAAAACTTGACAAACTGCAATACGAAGACAAGAGCCCAAGCAACGTATTTTCCCTTCGCTTAGTTGATACGGAAACCAAGACAGATGCTAGCCTGCGGGATGTCGGCTTCGGCATCAGTCAAGTCCTGCCTATCGTCGTGCAAAGTCGACTTTCCGAAAAGAAGACGCTGTTAATTGAACAACCGGAAATCCATCTTCACCCCGCTCATCAGGCCGAACTCGGAGACTTGTTTATCAGGTCTGCTAAGGAACGGGGCAACACCCTTCTTTTGGAGACGCATAGCGAACATCTGCTACTGAGAATCATGCGACGGATGCGTGAGACGAGTACGGGCAAACTCTCCGAAGGTGCCATTGCAGTCCGACCGGAGGACGTAATGGTGCTCTTTGTAGAGTCAGACGGCTCGCAGAGCGTCGTTCGCGAGATGCCGCTCGACGAGCGTGGCGAGCTTGTGAAGGCGTGGCCGGGCGGATTTTTCGAGGAAGGCTTGCGAGAAATCTTCTGATGTCCCTGCTGGCCGACTACGCGCTCACGCCGGATGTTTTCGACCTGACTTCGTACTCGAACGAGGACGCCTGCCGCGCATACATCGAGCTTATTCGAGAACCGCTCCTCACCGAAGGGCTCGTTCGAGACCTTCGGAAGGGGGAGTGGAGGCGGCTTTTCAATGACGACCGTCGTCCCTGGCATCAACGAGGCAAAGAACTCGTTAAGAAGCTATTCACCCAACAGCGACTGATCGAATTTGGGCCTGCCTTGAGCAACAGACCCGTCGAAGACCAAGATTGGTGCGTCGAGGCGCTTGCTACTCACCAACTGTTCCGATTTACGGGTGGAATAATCTCGACCGAAGCGGTCAAGAACGCATATCCTGATGAGCCGCTTGTTGCCAGAATTGACCGACTTGGGAGCGCGCAGTGGTGGGCGTCACGAAGTCCGTCTGTCCGTCCGTATCGCACGACCGAGGACTACAAGGAACATCTTGACTTGGTTCTGCGCCACTCCAACTCGCTCCTGTTCATTGATCCTTACCTTGATCCCACGAAACGACAATATCAGAGGTTTCACGAACTCCTTGTCCACGCGGGCAACCGCACCCCATCGCCGCTAATTGAAATTCACCGAGTGTGGTACGAAGGATCAGGGCCGGGCCAAAGGGATGTTCGAGAAAGTCTGGTGTCGAATTTTCGAGAGAGACTCGAAAGTCCTCTGTGTTCTGCTGGTCTTCAAATCGAAGTCTTTGTTTGGGACGACTTCCACGATCGCTACCTGATTAGCAATCTGATGGGGATATCACTACCCAACGGCTTTGATACCACGGCGAAGCCGAACGACCGTACTACCTGGAATCGCCTTGGACGCGACGACCGGGACGACGTCCAGCGCGAGTTCGACAAGGCCAGCAAGCGACACACACTACATAGGCAGTTCACGATTCCGTAGTGCCAAGTTGCTGATAGAGAAACGGAGCGAACACTCACAACAGCCGAAACTGCCGCAATACATCTGCTACCCGTTCGTCGCTCTTGCCCAGGGAGCGGAAGGCTTCGAGCAGGGAGTGCAGGCTCTCGCGGTCACGGGCTAACTCTTCTTCCATGGCCTGCACCTTGCTCTCGAACGGTCGGACCATCGTCCGGCGGTCCCACAGGGCAAAGCCAATCGTCACCGCCACGAGGGCGGTAAAGGCTCCGAGAATCCCGAGCATGAGTTGAGACAGGCGGTCAAACTGCGCATTCATATCTTGTCGAAGTTGAGCAATGGTGGCAGTGTTGGCGTCGATTTTTGCCACCAAGTGGCTTTGCCCTGCTTCCAGCTTTGTCAAGCGTTCAATGATCTCCCGGTCGGAGAGGGGCGGGGCGGTCTCAAGGGCTTCCACCTTGATTGGACCTAGCAGGGCCAGGAACATAAGGAGGGCTGCCGTTTCGCCAAATCTCAGCATAATATTTATGAAACGGGACTGAGGGGGAGAAGTCAACCGGCGATCGTGCCTCCACTCTCCCCCTCACCCCATCCCTCTCCCTCCAGGGGAGAGGGAGCGGTATACCAACCGGCGGCTCGCCCAAGCTTGTATAGGGACCGAGAAGCGCATATGAAGTGACGGGTACAAAAAACGGAGGAAGACATGCAGGCAGCGAGCGATGTGACAACGAGCGATTATGGGACCGCTGAATCGGCCATGCAGGCGTATCTGCGCGAAGGGGAGAAACGGGCCTATGCGCTCGATAATCGTGGCCCGATTCGTTTTCACGCCGATGGCAGGGTCCACACCGACATTCTTGATGCCTATTGGAAATATGGCTTCTATGTCTTCGAAGGGGTGCTCAAGCAAGAGGAACTGAACGATATCGAAGCCGACCTGTTCGACATCATGGAACGTCTCCCGACCGAGCGGGGCTCTGCGGTCGATGCTCAGGGGCGTCCGGCCTTGGGGGCTGATTGTGAGGCGCGGACGCTGTTCTGGTCCAAACCGCTCGGCGACCCTTTTGGCGGGACCGATCTCGCCAACGGTCGCCATCCGGTCAAAATGCTGGAGCCCACCCCGGCTACCGGTCTGCCCCAGGAAGTAGTCTATCTCATCATCGGCTCGCTTCAATTTTCCGAAGCCAGCCTCCGCACCTATGCCCATCCGCAGCTCCTGGCCGTGGCGGCAGCCGTCAACGGTGAGGATTTTGT
>JAJDZM010000072.1 GCA_022824615.1 Candidatus Binatia bacterium
TGTGGAAGCAGCGGCGGATGCATCTCCGGCAGAACCCGACTCGCCACCCGAATCCGCTCAGACCGCCGAAGCATCGCCTGCGGTCGAGACAATCGCTGCGCCCGAGCCGGTGACGGAACCGGCGACCGAGACTGTCTCCGCAGAGCCTTCGCAGGCAGAGAATCCCCCTCAGTCCCCCTTACTAAGGGGGAAGCGCGGCAGCGCAGGGGGATTGCCGCCCGAGGCGGATGAAGCAGAGGGACCCCCCCCGGCTCCTTCGACAAGCTCAGGAGCCACCCCTCCCGAGAGGGGATCAGAGGAGATGCCTGCGGCTGAATCGACTCCGGAAACCGTCTCAGAAGAGCCACCCGCGGCAGAGAATCCCCCTCAGTCCCCCTTACTAAGGGGGCAGCGCGGCAGCGCAGGGGGATTACGGGAGTCGCCCCGCTCAGGACAGCCCCTCCGAGACACGACTGAGGAGGCCGTTCCAACCCCCCAACCCCCAACCCCCAGCCCCCAATTCCCCACCCACCCCGCCTCGGTGCGGATTCCGGTCTCCCAGAGCCACCTCTTCCGGCTCGATACGCCGGCGGCCTCGGTCTTTGTGGCCGACCCGGCCATTGCGGATGTGCAGTTGGTGTCGTCCGGGGTGCTGTTTGTGGTGGCCAAGGCCGTGGGCCGCACCTCGGTGGCCGCGCTCAATGCGGATAGCGAGTTAATCGGCGAGTGGACCATCAACACGGTCCTCGATATCCAGCCGGCCCGGGCCGCGCTCGAAGGCGTGCCGGCGCTCGGCAACGTGACGGCTCGCCAACTCAACAGAGGCGTGGAACTCGGCGGCACGGTGGCGTCCATTGCCGAGGCCGACCTGGCCCTGCGACTGACGACCACGGCCCTGCCGGCAGAGACGCCGGTGGAAAACCGTATCCGCGTGACGGGCAAACAGCAGGTCAACCTGGAAGTGCAGATCGCCGAAGTGCAGCGCAGCGTCAGCGAAAGCCTGGGCTTCAACTGGGAAGTGCTGCCGGATATCGGCCCGGGCCGCGACCTCGGGATGCGGGTCGGGCGCTTCTTTTTTGATGAGGCGCTGGGCGGCTACCTGGTGCAGGAATTGGCCGAAGGGCGGGCTGCGGCCCTGAGCGGCAGCACCGGCTCTGCCCCCGGCAGAGTCACGGTACGAGGGATGATCGACGCCCTGGCCTCCGCGGGCCTGGCCACGGTGCTGGCGCGGCCCAATGTGACTGCGGTCTCGGGCGAGACGGCCAGCTTTTTTTCCGGCGGAGAATATCCCCTGCCGTCGGGCTTTGAGGATGGCGCGATTATCTTTGACTACAAGAAATACGGCGTGCTGCTGGATTTTGTGCCGACGATTATTGATAGTGGACGTATTATGCTGACCGTGCGCCCGGAAGTGTCGCAGCGCTCGGACACGGACTCGCTGACCGTCACCGGGATTGATATTCCGGTCATCAATGTGCGCCGGGCCGAGACCACGGTGGAGGTCGGCGACGGCGAGTCGATTGTGATTGCCGGGCTGTACCGCGACCAGAGCGAGGCGATTGAAGCCGGTCTGCCGGTCGTCAAAGACATTCCGCTGCTGGGCATGCTGTTCGGCTCACAGTCGGTCCGCTCGAACGCCACGGAGTTGATTGTGGTGGTCACGGCGCGGCTGACCACCGCCACAGTCATGCCCCGCACCACCGACCAGAACCGCCAACTGCCGGGGCGTCGGGTGCGGGGGTATCATTATTGAGGCGATGGAGAACGCCATGTCGCAACGCTTTTCCCCCTCACCCCACCCCTCTCCCTCCAGGGGAGAGGGGGTAACAATTCCCTCCCCCTTGAGGGGAGGGCTAGGGAGGGGGACCTCGCGCCCGGCCTATAACTGGAAACCACCAAGGAGAACGCCCATGCCGACTCACCCCCAACCCTTAGCCTCCAATCCCCAACCCCTCCACTTGCTGCCCGCGTTACTGGCCGTCGTTATGACCTGTGCCGGCTGTAGCGTAGCGCCGCTGTCGTTGTACCAGACCCTGCCGTCCACCCGCATGGCGCTGGCCACGCTCGGGGAGGCGCAGCGCAGCCTGGACGACACACGAGCGGTGTATGCGGCCCGCCTTGCGGCGGCTCCGGTCGGGCGGTCGGTGGCGGCCCATGGAGCGACCCACGGGGCGTATCAGCGCTGGGTGACGGACGAGGTGCGCGAGTTGCCAGAAGTTTCGCAAACCATCGCTATCGGGGGTGGCGACACCTAGGGGGCGAGGCGGTCTGACTGAGGAGAGCAGGAAGATGACTGAGTACGAAACAGCCCGCCTCGCGCTCCAAACAGCCAGCCTCGCGCTTCAGCGGTATGCCGTCATCGCGCAAGTGTTGATTGGCGCGGTCCAATGCGTGCTGATCGCCGGCGGGTTGTGGCTCATGAAAAAGGCGGCCAGCGCCCGGGACGCGCAACACCAGGAGGCCAGAGACCAGCATGGAGAAACCATGGTCGCGCTCCAACAGCAGGGTGAAGCCTTGCGTGCCCTGACCCAAGGAGCTGACAACCGCCATCAGGAAACCATGGCTGCCCTGCGCCAGCAGGGTGAAGCCTTGCGTGCCCTGATAGAGCGCACGGCTCCACCGAGGTGAACGCCTGCCAGTGTAAGAGGTCAATCCGACACGGAGCAATCGGAACACCGAGAGATGGAGAGCGCCGTCCATGGAAGCGACCAATACCAGCAGTATCCTGGCTTTTGCGGCTGACAGGGAAACCGAACAGGTGCTCAAAGACGCCCTGGCCGGGCGCGGGGCTCAGGTGCGGCGGGGTGACATGACCGCGGCCATCAAAACGCTGAGTTCGGCGGCCTCGCCCCGGTTGCTGCTCGTCGACCTGGACGGCACCGAGTTTCCGGTCGGACGGATTCACGAGTTGGCCGCGGTGTGTGAGTTCGGGACCGCGGTCGTGGCCGTCAGCTCGAATGATACGGCCCGCTTTACCCGCGAACTGCTGGCCTGCGGGGTCAGCGATTATCTGCCCAAACCCCTGACGGTCAGCGATATCCACGACGCCGTGACCACAGCGCTCAAGGACGAGGAAGAGGCGGACGCCCGTTTGTACGCCGGACGGGTGATTGCCTTTGCCGGCTGCGGCGGCAGCGGCGCCACCACCCTGGCGGCGCTGACGGCCCTGACCGCGGCAAACCAGGGCAGCTATGTCTCGGTCCTGGACCTGGAACGCACCTCCGGGGCGCTGCCGCTGATGCTGGATGTGGAGCCGGCGGTGGGGTTTGACGAGTTGCTCGACCTGGCGGCCAAACCCGACCCGGACCCCGGCCTGATTGACGGAGTGTGGACGCGGGTGACGCCGCGCGTCTCCGTGTATGGCTACCGGGCGGGCGACAGCCTGCCGCCCCCGCCCGCGGCTGAAGCCGTCCTCTGGCTGATGGAGCAGTTGGCCACCCGCTCCCACCTGGTGATCGTGGATGGCCTGACCGATACGGATCTGCTGTTTGCCGTGCTGCCGAACGTGAGCGAGCGGGTGCTGGTCTTTGAGCCCACGCTGGTCAGCCTGAACCGGGTTATCCGCCGCCTGGTGCTGCTCGGCAATGACCACGCGAGCCTGCTGGTCGAAAATCACACCCGGGCGCCCAAGAGTGCCTTGTCCGCGGCGGATATCCAGTACACCCTGGCCGGGCGCGAGCCGGACGTGACCGTGCCGTTTGAGCCCGGTCTGCCGGCGGCCACCAACTACGGCTTGCCGGAACGGGAGTTCGGCAAAAAATACCGCAAAGCCCTGGAAGCACTGACTGACCGGCTGATCCGACCGGTCACCTCGCTGGCCGACGCCGCGCAGAACGACTATTAACGCACAGTGAAAGGGGGTTTCCATGCCACGCACCGCTTTTGGCCGTCGCCCGAAACCGACTGTCCGCCAGCCAGCCCCAACCCGGCCCTCCCCCGGTCCGACCGCTTCGGGGCCGCCCACTAGCGGGGACGCGGAGCCCCAGCAGCACTCTCCGCCGCCGGCGGCGGCCGGGGCCGCCGAGCCGGTGCGCCGGCAGGCCGCGGACCGGCTGGTTGCCGATATGGCGGCAAAAATCCACCCAACGGTGGTGCAGTCGCTCGATATGTCCAAGGCGGTCGACCTGGACCGGAACGAACTGGCGGTGCAAATCCAGTCCTTTCTGGACAGGGAAGAGTCGATTGCCTCGGACCTGACGCCGCTGGACCGCCGGCGCGTAGTGCAGCGGCTGGTGGACGACATCAAGGGCCTCGGCCCGCTGGAGCCGCTGTTCAACGACCCGGCGGTCTCCGACATTCTGGTCAATGGGCTCAAGTCGGTCTATGTCGAACGTAAGGGAAGGCTGGAGCAGGTGGACATCAGTTTCCGCGACGAGCAGCACCTGCTGAGTATCGCTCAGCGGATTGCCGGTTGGGTCGGGCGGCGGATTGACGAGGCCAGCCCCATGGTGGACGCGCGCCTGCAGGACGGCAGCCGGGTGAACATCGTTATTCCGCCGCTGGCGATTGACGGCGCGGCGTTTTCCATCCGGCGCTTTGTGGCCCGCGGCATCAGCCTGTCAGACCTGGCCGAGCGCAACGCCTTGACCCCGGCCATGGGCCGGCTGCTCCAGATTTGCTCCAAAGTCCGGCTGAATATCCTGATTTCGGGCGGGACGGGCGCCGGGAAAACCACCTTTCTGAACGCCCTGTCGCACGAGATCAGCAATGCCGAGCGGTTGGTGACGATTGAGGATTCCGCGGAGTTGCAGTTGCAGCAGCCGCATGTGGTCCGGCTGGAAACGCGCACCGAGAGCGTGGAAGGCACGGGCGAGGTGACCATCCGTGACCTGCTGGTGAACGCCCTGCGGATGCGGCCCGACCGGATCATCGTGGGTGAGGTGCGCGGCGGCGAGGCCAACGAGATGCTGCAAGCCATGAATACCGGCCATCCGGGCTCGATGTGTACCATCCACGCCAATAATCCGCGCGACGCGCTGATGCGGCTCGAAAACATGTTGATGCTGAACTCGGGTGAGATGCCGCTGTCGGCCCTGCGCCGCCAGATTGTATCGGCCGTTGATCTGGTGGTGCAGTTGTCCCGGCTGCGCTCCGGGCATCGCTGTGTGACCAGCATTACCGATGTGGTCGGGATGGAGGGCGATATTATCACCACCGATGAGATGTGGCGCCGCCTGCCGGGCGAGGAGCACCGTTTTGAGCAGAGTGGCCGCCAACCGTCCTGGATGGCCTCGGTGGATGCTGCGGGGCTGCGCGCCGAGTTGCTGGAGACGCTCAAGGTGGGTAACGCGGGCCAGGTGGAGGCCGCGGCATGAATATGACGCTGACGTTGCTGGTCTGCGTGGTCGGGGTGATTATCCCCGGCCTGCTGGCCCTGCTCATCCTCGGCAACCCGCTGCTGAGCATGGCGATTGCCGGGGTCGCGTTTCTGATTGAGCTGCCCTGCGTGTATCTGGTGGCGGTCTTCTGGCCGCAGCAGCGGGAGTTGAAACGCCGGTTGACGCGGGTGGCGGCGACGCTCAGGGGTGAGCCACTCCCGGACGACACGCCGAATAACCGGATCAGTATTTTTCGGGAGCAACGCAGAAAGTCGCGGCTGGTCGACTGGCTGGAGCGCCGATTCCCGCTGGTTGACATCCGCCGGGCGCTGCCTACGGCGGTCGGGCTGGGCGTGCTGGGCATGATTGCGGCCGGCGTGGGCGCGGTCCGGATGGGTTTCGGGCCGCTGGCGACGTTCTTTTTGCTGGTGGCTGGCGGGCCGGGAGGCGGCTGGTTTGTGCTGGCCAGACAGGACACCGGCCGGCGCAACGAGTTCACCAAGATATTTCCCGAAATCACCGACCAAGTGGTGCGCCTGGTGCGGGCCGGCGTCCCGTCCATGGAGGCCATCTCGATTGTGGCGCAGGAGGCTCCGCAGCCGGTCGGGAAGATCATGAGCGATGTTGCCTCGGCGGTGGCAGCAGGCCTGGACCCGGAGCCCGCCATTCGCAATGTTGCCGCGCGCGTCCGTATCCCGGCGTTTTCCCTGTTTTCTGCCGCGGTCTGTTTGCAGCTGACAACCGGGGGCGGCCTCTCCGGCGCGCTGGGCAATCTGTCGGCGACCCTGCGTGCCCGCCACGACGTGGCGCTCAAGGCCAACAGTTCGACGGCCCAGACCCGGCTGACCCTGGCGATTATCTCGCTGGTGCCGGTCGCGGTGCTGGCGACCCAGAACTTTACCAATCCGAAGGCGATTGAGACGTTATTCCATACCGAGTGGGGTGGCACGCTGCTCCGCTACGGGGTCGGCCTGATTCTGAGCGGGCTGCTGGTCGCCCGTACCCTGTCGGCCCGGATTGGACGCTAGGTGATGGCGTGCTTTGTATTGGTCCCCCCCTTGGGACGTGTGATGCGAATACGGTTTTTATCCCCTCCCAAGAGGGGATATTCTGTTCCCCGCCGAGGAGGGGAGAGTAAAGAGTAGAGGAGCATAGCAGTCATGTTCTGGCTCATTGTCATTATCGTCGTCGCCTGTCTGGCGGTTGCCGGGGTGCTGGTCTTTCAGAGCACCCGGAATGCCCAGGTGCTGGACCAACGGCTCGCCAGGATACGGACATGGGCTGTGGCCGTGTATGGCGAACCGCAGAAACGACGCAAACAGGAGGGTGAGGGCGTTTCCCTGCGTCTGGTGTCGTCCGCTCTGCTGAACGTTGCGTCGCGGCTGGTGCCGGTTGGGGCGGCCGAGCGGGCCAAGCTGAAAGATGTGGTCATAAAGGCCGGGTTTCATCGGCCCGACGCGTTGTCGATATTCATGACGGTCAAGCTGGTCGTGATGCTGTCCGGCGGCATTCTGCTGAGCTGGCAGGTCTCGGCGGGACAGTGGCTGGGGGAATATACCTCCACGCCGACCCTCCTGCTGGTGGGTCTGGCCGGGGCCGCGGTCGGGGGGATTCTGCCTGAGATGGTTCTGGACCGCCTCGGCACCCGCCGGCAAAGCCAAATGGCGGCAGCCCTGCCGGACGCCCTGGACCTGATGACGCTCTGCCTTGAATCCGGCCTGACTTTTGAGCGCACCCTGTCTCGGGTAGCGCGGGAGTTGGGGCCTATGGCGCCCGCCCTGGCTCGTGAGTTCACCCTGTCCGAGGCGGAAATGCGGCTCGGCACCGAGCGCAAAAATGTGCTGCACGACCTGTACGTTCGGACCGGGGTGGAGGGGCTGCGCGACATGTCCTCGACCATTACTCAGGGTGAGCGCTATGGCACGCCGCTGGCCCAGTCCATGCGGAATATCGCCCACGGCGAGCGGCAGCAGCGCGCGGCCCGGATCGATGTCCAGGTGGCGCGGCTGCCGGTGTTGATGAGTATGCCCATGTTGCTGCTGGTGACGCCGGGGACTCTGCTGCTGGTGGCGGGCCCGGCCTTTGTCTCGACCATTGAACTGCTGGGCAACCTGGGCTAATGACGGGGAGTGACTCGCGCATTGACACCCCTGGGGGAGCCATTTATAGGGAAAGCATGGACGAATATGAAGCCTTGGCACGGGCAGCGGTGTCAGCGTTGCAGGCCGCGGCGCAACCCACATGGACGGATGTGCTGGTCGCGGCCAGCAGCGTGGGCGGGCTGGTGGTCGGGCTGTTGCAATGCGGCTTGATCTATATCGGGTTGCGCCGGATGGGCGAGGCCGCGGCAGACCGCAGAGCCCAACATGAAGAAACCATGGCGACGCTGCACGAAACGAGTGCTGCGGCTCGGCGGCAGCATGAAGAAACCATGGCGACGCACGAAGAAACGATGGTCGCCCTGAAGACGCTGATTGAACGTACCGCCCCCCGGAACTGACGAGCCCGCTCTTCCCTCTTGTCAGCCTGGGGCTGAATATCTTGGGCTCCTCCCTGCTGCTGCTCATTCCCCTGCTGGTCCTGCTGAACGGACTCGGCCCGTACGTGGGTCTGAAGCTGCGTTCGGCCTGGCAGATGTATAGCAACTTGAGCGTTGATGATGCCGGCTCAAATCACTTACTCATTCCCCGCAGCCTGGATATTGGCGGGTTTCTGGTGGACTCGGTCGTCATTGTTTCGACGTCCGACAGTCTGCTCGATACGCATTACGTGCAAACGGGAGCGCGCATGCCGTATTTTGAACTCCATTGGTACCTCGCGAACCACCCTGAGGTCCGGCTCGCCTATATCCGGGCGGGGCAGTATCGAGAGATAGCCCGCGCCGGGGACAGTCCCGAGTTCAGCACCCGGCCTCATCCCCTGCTGCGGAAGCTGTTGACCTTCCGTCCTTTGGGACAGCAGGCCGGGAAAATTTGTGACTGGTAGTCGAGGCACTAAAGAGACTCTGAAGTCAGGGTAAGAATACATTTTTCAACTGTGAGAGGCTGTTCTTCAGCGGTAAAAAATACAGGTCAAAACAACTGCGGTAGACCGTCTCTTGTCCGTCGCCCAGTCCAATTTGCAGCTTGCTGTTATCGTGGGGCAGACAGAATGTCCCGAATACAACATCCCAAACCGGAAATATGAAGGCAAAATTCTTGTCGATGTGGTCGGGATGGAAGCTGTGGTGGATTTGGTGATGAGCGGGACACCCGAACACCCAACTCCATTTTCCGGGCCATCTGAGCCAAATATGAGAGTGACGCAGATTATATCCCAAGGAGTTGAACAGGAAAGAAAAAAGAGCGATGCCACAGATCGTCGGCGTTTCAGGGACATACCCGAACCACCACGAAATACACGCTCCTGAGAGCCCGACTGCGGCTCCATGGCCCAGGGCGTAGAAGATATTATCTACCGGATGTTCTCTATAGTTTGTCAACGGATGCATGACGGGCGGAGAGTGATGAATTTTGTGAAATTCCCACAGGAACGGATTTTTATGTTGATACGCGTGTATGGCGTACGCAACAAAGTCGATGAGGAGAACGGCAAAGAGGGCGTAGATAAATTCCAGCGCCCATAGAAATTCGGAGGCCGCCGGGGGGTTCTGGCTGCCTGCGCTCATCAGCAATGCGGAACTTTTCTGAAAGACCAGCGTTGAGACGGCTGCCAGGATCGGCCCCTCGTACAGAAGCACTCTGAAGGTCTGGTGAAAGAAAAAGTAGCGGATATCAAGCCACGCCGAGGCATGACTCCACACCTCTTTCGGGAAGAGAAAACGCCAGAGGTCGCTCAGCACGCTGGTGTTCTTGTTTCTTATCCTGGGGAGAGATCGAGAGAAGACAAACAGCGCGAACAGGAGAGACGTGAAAAGCCAGAGCACAAAAACTCTTTGTTCGGGATTAAACGGATAAAGAAGGACGATAACAAACCGCTCAAGGAAAATTTCCCCCAGCGCGGCGATGACGTTAAAAACGCGGGATAGTGTCTCGTTCACACCGAACATGCCGCTTCCTTGATTGAGTGTCAGGCTGGGCTATTGCGGCAGCAGCACTTCTTCGCGACTCTCCCCACGAAAAACCTGCACTCGTACCGGGTCGGGAGTGGGCTTGGCTGTCGCCGGTGGCGGGAGCAGCCGGTTGAGGCCGACCGGCGTTCGCCAGCCAACATCGTCGGTCTGGCCGAGGGGGCGCAGGGCGAGTGCCAGACTGCCTCGGGTGCTGGCCAGCACGAGTTGGTCGGCCTCCGGGGGGCGCACTTCCAGGGTCACGGTCGTGCCGTCGTCCTGGGGGGGAGGGGCGCTCTCTGGCGTTGCGTAGTTGACGTTCTCGATGCGCCGGCCAACGGCGACGACGCGGATATCCTCAAGCACGGTTCGGCTAAAAGAGTTGAGTTGGCTTGGGTCATCTGATGAGACCTGCATGGTGAAAATGACATCAACCCGGTCTCCCGGCGCAATCATGCCGGCGTGGCTCGTCTCCTGATTGACCGTGATAGTAATGGCCCGGCGGTCGGGCAGCAGGACCGCGGCCAGGAATCCGTCCTGACCGGGCCGAATGAGCCCGGCGTCCGTCAGCGGCATCCCGGCCAGAAACGCTATGCGGGTCACCGTCCCGATGACTGAGGGTGGCTCCTGTTCCTGGTCCGTGTCGGCCGGTGCTTTGCGGATATGCCCGGACAGGACGTTCTGGGGCTCCAGTGGCACATAGGTGAGGTCGTTCGCTGTGAGCAGTGTCCCGGCCAGAAGGTTGCGAGCCGCGGCGAGGACCTCTACCGGAGGAATGACCGGTTCGGGGGGCGGGGCCACCGGCTCCGGCTCAAGCGCGACGGTCTCTTCTTCGTCCGGGCCGAAGTACAGCCACATGCTGACCGAGAGGGCAATGGCCGCAGGGATAATCCCCAGCAGCACAACGAGGATGAGGGTTCGATATCTTCGCATCCGGGCTCACTCCATCATACGGAAAAAGCCCGCAGTGCCAGGAGCGCGATAGCCGGCGGGGCAATCGCAACCGCAAAGGGCAGGTTGGAGCGCAGCCGGCGGGTCCGCTCGAAGGGCAGCAGGGCAAACAGGACAAGGCTGAGGCTGAGCAAGCCCAGACCGACCAGAAAGGGTGTCAGATCATGCGGACCGACCCACAAACCGGCGACGGCCATGAGCTTGCCGTCACCCCCGCCGAGTCCGCCGAAGGCGAAGAGGGTAAACCCGACCAGCAACAGAACCGCCCCGATAGCGACATGGGTCCACACCGGCGCCAGATGCCCGACCGTCAGCGTGTAGAGGACGAACAGGGCCAGCAGGGTGAGCGGAACCGTATCCGGAATCCAGCGGCCAGTCAGGTCGGAAATGATGGCCACCCCGAAGAGCACGCAACCCAGAAGCAAGAGGCAGGATTCGAGCATGGCGCTGTGCTCCGCCGGCATTCCACAAGTGTGTATGACGCGCTCGCTACGAGGTCTCTTGCTGAGGCGCAGTCCGTAGTCCGGAGAGTATCCGCAGTATCACGTTTATCGTTTCCTCTCGGGTCTGGGCTGTGTCGTCAGGGTCAGCCTGAGCGACATACACGCCTGCTTCGAAGAATCCCGCCCATAGGACAGCGCTCAATGGATCAACTGGCATCTGTTCGATCTCGCCAGCGTCCATAAACGACGTGAGTATATTACGCAGGAATACCAGGCCAGGCGCATTATCTCGCACGGCAGCCAAGCCTAGCACGGCCGGGCCATCAATAAATACAATACGCTGGGTGACCGGGTCCTCAATGTTTTTTATAAAAGCTTCGAGACCTGTCCCCACAAACTTCTGCCATATGTCTCCCTCAGTCGCCTGTATGCTCTCCATAATGAATCGAACACGCTCCAGTCTGACTTCCTCAAAGACCGCCCTGAAGATATCAGCCTTATCGTGATAGTGATAATACAACGCGCCTCGGGTCACGTTCGATTGCTGCACTATCTCCTCGGTCGAGGTGTCGCCATATCCTCTCTCGGCAAAGAGTTTCCGCGCAGTATCCAGTAAAACTCTTTGGGTTCTCTGGGATTGCTCGGTCTTTGACACCCCCGGCATGGCAAACTCCTCTCGATACTATACACTGCTGATACCGCGAGAGTACAATAGCATACAATCTAGATGTATATCAATCGGGAATCCGCACGGATACGATGTGTCATCTCACTGCTGGGTCACGTCCAATATGACGAGAGCGGAACGGGAGGGCTCTGATGTTCAGCATTGATCTCCGCTCATTGGCCGTTTTTCGTATGGCCCTGGGCATCCTGCTGCTCGCCGACCTCGCTCTCCGCGCCCAAGACCTGAGCGCGCATTACACGGACTGGGGGGTACTGCCGCGCAACATCCTCATTCCGCATCTGTCGGACCCTTTGCCGCTCTCGGTGCATCTTGTCAGCGGTTCTGCCTTCGGCCAAGCCATTATTTTCCTCGTCGCCGGCGTTTTTGCGCTGGCGCTGCTGGTCGGCTTCCGCACTCCGCTGGTGACCTGTGCTTCGTGGCTGTTGCTGCTCTCGGTTCAGGCCAGGAACCCCATGCTACTGCATAGCGGCGACATGCTACTGCGCATGCTGCTGTTCTGGGGGATGTTTGTCCCGTTGGGGGCGCGCTATTCGCTCGATAGTCTGATCCGGCGTTCCGGGGCTGACCGGGCTCCATTGCCGACCAGTGTGCGTTCGGTGGGGACGGCAGCCTTATTGCTTCAAGTCTGTCTGGTCTACTGGTGTACGGCGGCCCTGAAATCGTGGGAGGGATGGTGGGATGAGGGCAGTGCCGTGTACTATGCCTTAAGTATCGATCAAATGGCTACCCCATTTGGCTTATGGCTCCTTGGGTTTCCTGATCTGCTGGTCCTGTTGAGTCGAGTGGCTCTCGCGCTGGAATACCTTGGGCCGTGTCTCGCTTTTGTGCCTTTTTGGACGCCTTATTTTCGGATTGGTGTGGTTGGTCTGTTTTTTTGCTTTCACATCGGCTTGGCGCTCTGTCTGCGTCTTGAACTGTTTCCGTATATCAGCATGGTCAGTTGGCTCGTGTTCGTGCCGGGTCTGGTGTGGGACCGTGGATGGCATCTGCTCCCCCGGCGGTCCCTCACCGTCGGGCAAAGCACGAGCAGTGCCAGCGGGGGCTGGTCACGCCTGTCCCTCGCCCCGGACGATGCTCCACCCACGCCAGAGCCACTTCGGTCTTCTCGCTTGGCTCAGGCGGTGGCAGCGTTTTTCCTGGCCTACGTTATGCTGTGGAATCTGTTGGGTTTTCAGGCGACATCATCCTGGGTGCGTCCTGTTTTTCCGCCTGCCGTCAGCCTTGTCGGCTATCTTCTTCGTCTTGACCAGTATTGGGGGATGTTTTCCCCGTTTCCATTCAAGGACGATGGCTGGCTTGTCGTCCCCGGTACGCTGAAGAATGGGAGCCGGGTCGATTTATGGACGGGCCAGCGCCGGGTGCAGTGGGAGAAACCCGTGAATGTCCTCGCCCACTATCCCACTGAACGGTGGAGAAAATACATGGAGAAGACACGTTGGAGAAAAGAGGGGAGAGAAATTGCGCTTGATGCCTATGCTCGCTATGTGTGTCGGGATTGGAACGCACGCCATAGGGGCCCGGGGCGACTTGAGACCTTCCGTATTTTCTATATGGAGGAAACAACCCTGCCCGATTATCAACATGTTCCGCCCGAGAAGAAGCTGCTGGGGGAGTATGCCTGCGGCGAGCGTCCCTGACGGACGCGGTATTCTCTCCGAGACCTTCTCGTGATAGGAGAGACGTGATGACGGAGTTTGAAGCGGCCACCATCGCCTATCAGAATGCCAGCTTGACCATCGCCTACTGGCAGACAGGCTTGAGTGCCCTAACATTGGCTGTCTCAACTGGGCTGGTCCTCTACGGGTTCCGCCTCATGCGCGTCGGCACGGAGCAACGGCGAGAGGAAGCACGACAGCAACACGAGGAGACCATGACCGCGCTGCATCAGCAGGGCGACGCACTACGGGTCTTGATCGAACGCACGGCACCGCCTCGGACGACACAATAGAGGCGCACCTGCGTCGCTCCTACGATAATGCACGCTTATATACGCTGACGACCCGCTTTCGTTCGGGGGCATAGGCGTGCCATTTTTTCGCCGGGACCGCGTCCGGCGTGACTTGCTCGAAATCAAACCGCTCAAAAAGCCTTCGCGCGCCCTCTTGGTTGGTACAGGCGAAGAGATAGCTCAGGCCGCGGGCCTGCCCTTCAGTAATCGCTTTTCCAACCAGGCGGCTGCCAATTCCTTCGCCGTGGAAGCGTCTGAGTGTGTAGAGCCCGGCTATCTCTCCTGCGTTGTCGTCGGCGTACGGCAAGAGCGCGCATAGCCCAACGAGGTCGCGTTCTTTCCCAAGTCGCGCACCATAGCCGTGCAGCAACAACTGACTGATCTCGGCAGGAGTCCGTTTTTTGAGCGCGCCTTCCTGTTCGCCTCGCTGTATGAGTCGTTCGGCTTCGGGAAAATCATCCAGGGCCAAGCGTTCCGCCTGACAGTAGTCCGTCAGGGTAAAAAATGTCCCACACCCTTCGTAGGTAAAGAGTTCTTTGGCCAGGTTCGCCGGCAAGCACAGAGAGACTGAAGCCACGCCGCCTTCCAAGGCCAACCGCGCTGTTTCCAGTTGCCGGTGCCGCTCGTGCGGCAGTTCCCCGCGCGCGCCCTGAGTCTGCAATTCTTCCAGGTGCGAACCGTTCAGAAAGGATAACGGCGCTCCGCTGGCCGTCAATCCACCCCGCGGGTCCAGGATCACGAGCTTATACACGGTGAGGCGATTGGCGAGTTGCTGCGCGCTCTGAAGAGCCGGCAGGCGAGCCTGGGCCGGCCAGAGCCCGATAAAAACGGGAACCGTCCGCAGGGTTTCCAGAATGATGAAACAGCACTGATCTTCATCGCTCTCGGGCGACAGGAGTACGGGGGCAGGGAGGCCGTTCAGCGCGTGAGACAACTGTGTATGCAGGCCATCAACAGCCCGGCGCTCCGGTGTGGAGGCGTCTGTTTCCATGAGCAAAATCACTCGGGTTTCATTCAACACCAGTGTGCGCAGGACTTCCTGAATGGCGTCTCGGCTCTCGGGCGCAGTGATATCTTTTGCCCGTAGCGCGAACAGGAGGCTCTTTCCCCGGAATTCTTTGAGGTAGAAATCCTTCTCCGCGGTTGAAAAATCAGGCGGCGCGGTTTTCATTTCGGTTTCTCACCAGGCCTCTCAGCTCAACAACTGTTTTCGGAGAGCGTCCTTCTTCGGACCCTCCCATGCAACGCAGATTTCCTGCTGTCGGTCAACCACAAAGAGGAGCAGGTCCTGCACCGGAAACGGGGTCAATTGCTCAAGGGCCAGAGCGCCGGGTCCAAGCCGTGTATACACAACGCTGTGCTCTTCTCCTGAGAGGTTCGCCCCTCCCAGAGAAAAATCAGCAATAACCCATTTCCCGTCTTCGAGAAACGCCAGTGGAATCCGCCCGGTGAGGAGTGCATTACCGACCGGCAGAACAAATTCCTCGTCTACAATGCATTTGGGAGCGCTGTGAATACGTGGCCAGAGTGCGGCCCGGGCGATATACTGCTGCACGGCGTCGGGGAAAGGGTCGTCCGAGGCTTGGCTGCTACTGTCCTGCACGGCTGAGACCACCTGGAGAGAGGCTTCCACAGCTTGCCCCTGTCTCAGGTGCATGGCCGTCTGCGTCATAAGACGATTCAACTGTGCTTGTTGCTGCGTTGCCTTTCCCCGCTGAAGTATCTTCCGGGTTTGTCGCTTTCGCCGTCCCTTGGCAATGAGTCGCCGTCTGTCTGTGACCCAATCTATATCGGAAGGCTGAGTATCAGAAGTCACGGGTTTTTCCTGGGAGTCAGTCAGATCAGACCCGGACGAAATCTGAGGCTGGTCCGTCTGGCTGTCATCATGAGGATGGACAGCCTGCCGCGCTGTGCCTGGGAGGTCGCGCAGGGCCGTATGCAGCACGGTGTCCTTTTTTTTCGTCTCTGACGGCGGAGGTATGGGAAACACGACATATTCCCGGGCGCGCGTTGCCGCTACATACCAGAGCCGTCTCTCCTCGGCAGCTTCCTGCTGGCGTTCTCGGGCCTCAGCCTCCTGCCAGCCCAGGCTGCAACAGTGGAGGGCGCGCGGACCGAGGTGGAGTTCAAGACGATTGTCTTTGCGTCTCACCAGGCCGGGCCGGGTCAATCGATTGGGCGGCGCTCCGGACTCCGCCACCACGACAAGCGGGAATTCCAGTCCTTTGGCCTTATGAATAGTCAGGACATGGAGCGCGTCTTGCGGCTCATCAAGAGCACTCGCCTGCTCGGTCTGCCATTCATCGGATTCATCTAGCGCAGAGGCGAGCAGACGGTCGAAAAAGTCCGGGGAGAAATCCTGGGCGGTGCCGTATTGGCCAGACATCTCGCGCAATGCCTCAACACGTTGAAGCATGTTGTGGAGCCGCTGTTGTCCGTGCGGTCGGCAGGCAAACAGCGGGAGTAACGGGGTGTGGCTATAAATCTCGGTGAGCAGGGCAGAGAGCCCGGCCCCGACACTCTGAGCGCTCTGCACAGTCTGGGACAGTCTCTGGTGCAGGGTGCGCAGCACCGCAAAAGCGGCATGGAGCCGGTCAGCACAGGGAAGCTGTTCCGGGACTCTGCCGCTGAGATAGTCGAAGGTCCCGCCAGCACAGCGAAATTGCGTCAATTCTTCGTCTGAAAAACCGAAGAGTGAAGAGCGCAAGGTTGCCACCAAGGCCGTAGCGTCCGCCGGATGGACCAGCGCCCGTACACATGCCTGTATATCGGTCCGTTCCTGACTTGCCGTAACTCTCCGCCCGCCGGTACGCCGATACGGAATACCGGCATCCCGTAGGGCCCGTTCATACAGCTCTACACCTCGATTCGTCCGGCACAGGATAGCGATATCGCCGTACCTCAGAGGCTGGCCCGTTTGTGTTGCCAGCGTCTGCTGTTCAACGCTGTGACGAATAAATTGTGCCGTGCAGCGCGCTTCGAGCGCATCCTGGCTCCCCTGTTCGGGTGACACTGCGTGAGGCAGATTCAAGAGCAAAAACGTCGGTCCCCCTTCGACTCCGCTCTGGGCAGGCTTTTCGTCCTTATCACTGCTCGCTGCACGCAAGGGCAGATACCCAGGCTGGTCCGGGTCGTCCTCATTGTCCAGCACCTGCGAAAAGAGGGCGTTCATCTGTGTCACCAGGGTAGCCCGCATCCGAAAATTCGTTGAGAGGCCGAGGACGCTCCCCTGTCGTTCAACCGCTGAGCGAAGCAGCTGATAGACTTCGAGGTCAGCCCGCCGAAAGCGATAAATGGATTGTTGGGGATCGCCGACCAGAAACAGTTTCCCAGCACGGAGGGCAACCTGTGTCCAGCGCTCCGTCTGCGGTTGATCCTCGGCCAGGAAGAACAGAATTTCGGCTTGGAGGGGATCGGTGTCCTGAACTTCATCAACCAGCAGGAAGTCGAATTTGCGTTGAAAATAGCGCCGCAATTCACGGTTCTGCTTGAGGCCGTTGCGCATCAGCACCAGCAGATCCGGAAAATCGAGGCTGCCCTGCTGCCGTTTTTTGGCTTGATAGGCACGCAGATAGCCGCCCAGCCAGTTGGCCAGGCCAACCGTCAGATTATGTAGCCAGGCGGCTCGGGTCTTGAGATGCAGGGCCTTGAACTGGGCAAGTAGCGTCCGGGCTTCATCGAGCGCAGTGGTCGGCTGCCAGTTCGTCCGTCTCCCCTTTCGGGGCTGTACTGCCAGGCGGTGTAACAGCAAGTGCTCCCAGGCCTCCGCATTGTCCTGATAGGAGGCTGCTGGAACGATATCGGTCAGCGTCGTGATCTGCTCGAACGCCGAGTCTGTGGTGTCATGACAACAGTCCCGGAGAGTCGTCAGCCGGGTGACCGCCTGGCGGATATCGGTACAGTATGTCGGGATATCTGCATCGACTGCTGCGGGCAGCCAGTCCAGGCAGTCGCGCTGTTCGACCAAAAAATCGCACAGAGTCTTCAGATGGGTCACTGAGAGACCGGCACGAAGCGCCTGGCGTATCAGGTGCGCGCTGTCGCTCCCAGGTTGCAGCTCTTGGGTGAGCCAGGTCTGCCAGACCTGATCGTGCAGCAGACCTGCCTCGGCCTGGTTTAAGACCGTAAAAGCCGGGTCCAGCCCGACCTCCAGCGCTCGTTCGCGTAACAGGGCCGCGCAGAACGCGTGGATGGTCATTACCATGGCCCGGTCAAGCTCGGACAGCACCACCTGTAAGGCTACCCGCTCCGCCTCAGGCAGAGATGTCTGGAGGGTGGACTCAACCGTCGCGCGGAGCCGCGTCCGCAGTTCAGCCGCGGCTTTCTCCGTAAAGGTGATAACTGCGACCCGGCTCAGCGGACTCCGGCCGGTTCGCAGCAGGGCCAGCAAACGAGTCAGCAAGAGTTGCGTCTTGCCTGTTCCCGCTCCGGCCTCCAGTAAAAACGTGGTCTGAAAATTCGAGACGAGACGCTGCTGAGCGTCGTTGTCCGAAAGAGCAGCCTGGGTCATGCCTGTGACCGTACCCAGCGCCAGGCCGTTGTGTGGGGGTCCTGGAGTTTCTGTGTCGCCCACTCAGCGCCGTGCGTAGAGCAGATTTCGGGAAAGGCACAGGGCCGGCAGGTATCCGGAGCAGGGAAGAACAGTCCAGCAGTGATACCCTCGGCAAGGCGGCTGATGATCGTCCGTAAGGTTCCGAGCGTTGCCGCTTGGGTCTCCATAGTCAGGGACTTTTTGTCGGGTTGAGCAGTTCCGTCCACACTCATATATTCCGCTCCGACCCAGTTCAGGTCCGGGCGGAGGCGCTGAGCGGCATAGAGATAGAGGGCCAGTTGGAGCGCGGTTCCACCGGCAAGGCCCTGGGCTGGTGCCCGGCCTGTCTTGTAGTCAAGAATGCGTGCCTGCCTGGGTTGTCCAAGGTCAATGTGTTCCGTCGAAACATCAATCCGGTCAATCCGGCCTCGAAGCTGAACCTCTTCCCCTGTATCGAGGCGAAAGGGAACGGATTGGACCGGAAAAAATTCTGTGGCCGTCTTTTCCTGTTCCTCTGTCCCGATGCCAAAAAACGTCTCAAATGCCGCTGGACAAAAACCGCGTACCGTTTGGCGCTCGCGCTGGAGAAAGGCGCGCAAACGCCGCCGCAGGTTTTCGCGCTCAAACTCCCAGAGCAGGGGTAGTCCGACTGGCCGTGTCTGCGCAAACGCCGCAAAATGCTCCTCCGCTATCTGGGTAAGCAGTCGCCGCTCGTCATCAATCCGTTGTGTAGAGAGGGGCAATTGGTCGGTCTGTTGAAGACGAGAGAAGAACTCGTACAGGATGGCATGCACCAACACACCCCGGTCGCGCGGCAGGAGGGCAAGAATCTGTTCCGGTTCTTCCCACGGCTTGAGCGCCAGCACGGTCTCCAGAAAATATCGAAACGGACAGCGGGCGTATGTTTCCAGGCCGCTCGCCGACAAATACAATCCCTGCGGAAAGAGGTGCTGACGCAGCGTGTCTTTGATGCTCTCCGCCTGCATACAGCCGTCAAAGGCCGTGAGGTGCGGATGCTCCCAACGGTGTACCATCGCCCGCGCGGCAGGAGCAAAGAACGGCATCGTTTGTAGGCCGGGCTGGACAGTACTGTGATTGACGTGAGGAGCGTGGGTAAACGCATAGGCCAGGTGGAACTCCAGCGCGTCCACCGCATGCCGGGTGCTCTGTGCGTATCCTTCAGTCGCCGATACCCACCGGCTCCGGTGTTGCAGGTCTGCCAGTGTGGCCTGGCGGCTACACAGCACACTGACCGTCTGTAAGAGGAGCATAGCGGGCGAGCGAGCGGCTCCCTGGACAGTGCGTGGATAGCTCAGACATAACACCTCCTGCGCACTCTGGGTCGCCAGCAGGAAAAGGAGCTGTTGGCGTTCAACCGCTTGGCGGCGGGCGGGCACGTCCAGGGTCAGCACTTCGGCCAGATGCTGGCGCTCGGCATCGGACAAAATAGGGTCCTGAGCAGGGAAGTGAGTCACAGACTCTTGCGTAAGACCCGGTATGATGACCGCTCGAAAGCGAAGACCGGGTGCATGAGTCATATCGCCAAGAAAGACGCCGGTCGTGTGTGTTTTTCGGAGTCGCACCTTTCCCCAGGAAAGACAGGTCAGCACCGCCTCAACCCATTCCTCGGGCCGAGTTGTTTCAGCCAAGAACGGGGAGAGACTCCGGAGGGTCTCTATCATATTCAGACCATGCTCACCTGTACCTTCTTGGTCCGGTTCCTCGTCACCCCACGAGGCTCCGCCGGACACATAATCCCCATACATCCGCAGGAAGTGGGCCAGCCAGTCTTCCCAGGTCTGTTGGCCTTGAACCCGTCCTACATCCGCCAGCAGACGGTCCATAAATCTGACAAATAAACGGAGAGCAGGTGCGAGCTGTTCGGCTTGCTCCTCTGGTGTGTCTTGGTAGCGCGCTTCCAGGGCGGCGAGTCGAGCGCGCCATTCCTGGCCGCCGCGTCCTATTCCAGCCTCCAGACAGAGGGCTTCCCACTGGGCAATATGCGCCTCCGAAACGGTTTCCCCAATAAGATCTGGAAATGGAGGGCGGGCCAGCCTGAGAAAGGCGAACAGACGCTGCCGCGAACAGTCTTCTGACAAGAGGTAGCACAGCGCCTGCGCGGCTTTTCCCCGTCGCGTGGCCAGCACGGGCCACTCCCCGACAAAGGTACACGGAATCCCGAGGCGGGAGAGCGTCTCCAGCAGCAACGGACCATAGGTGTTCGGTTCGGTGAGGAGCACGCCAATCTCATCAAAGGTATAGCCCTGTTCCCGGACCAGCGAAAAGATCGTGCGTGCAATTTCGCGTGCCTCCTGGGTTTGATCTGGTGCGGAAAGGATGTGAAGACCTGTCCTGAGCCCAGTCGAAGGGGAGGCATCCGGGAGCGTTGAGACCGGCTGCTGGGGCGGTTCCCCGGCGCGTTCAAAAAGCCAGGTTTGGACCCGAGCAAGTGAACAGGATGGAGCCTGTGGATGGGCTAATGGAGATGACTGAAAGCCGAGCCCGTTGAGCCAGCTCAATGTGGGAGTCACGGCTTCGTAGGCCGAACCATCTCGCCAGGGAAGAAAGACCAGAGTATCTCTCTTTGCGAAAAGCGTTTCCAGAAAACGCCGCTGTTGTGCGGTATACTCAAGACCGCCGTACACAAGGAGTGGCTCGTCACTTGGGGTCTGGACGGTGAACAGACTCGCGTCATCAACGAGCCGCCGTTCGTCTAAGTACGCTTCATACCGTGTATAGAAGTCCAGCAAATGTCGTATTTTCTCTCGATACAATACGTCCCGCGAAGGAATCCGGGTATACAACACGCGCAGATGATGGGGCTGAACACCCGCCTGCTTGAGGTCTGACAGCGTCTCGCTCAGGAACTGGGGAAACCGGGGCTGGCGGGCGAGTTCCTGAAATAAAGAGGAAACGTGTCCAGCTTTTCTGTCTGATTGGAGGATACGTTTCCTCTTTCCGGCCAGGTCTTGTTCCAGCAAGAGGTATTTTACGAGAAATGGCACCGACGCGGCTGAGACCCGGCGTTTCCCTTCTTGTCTCAGTCGTGCTTCGGTCAGGTGTGCGGCATAGTCGATCAGCGTCGTAAACCGCAGGCCGATATGCCCGTCACCCGCTCTGGCAATGGCGGTGCTGAGCTGCGTCCCGATGATATCACTGGGAATAATAATCGTGAGCGAGGCCAGTGGGTCGGCCGCTTTCAGCGTGTGGACAGCGGCAATGAGCGCCTCTTGCAGGACGGCAAGCGAGTCGGAGAGAAATACTCGCTTTTGAGACATACTTACTTGCTTATGGGGCGGGTCGGGTTTTTGCAAGCGTTGTCTGGAGAGGTATCCTTCCCTATAAGCGGGGGCGCTGTCTGGGAAGCGGGCAATAATGGGTGTGGCGGAGCAATACTTCTCCAGCCATCTCTGAGAGAAGAGGCTCCTCCGCGCGCTCCTGCTCGTATCGCTGGAAGAGTCCTAGCGCTTGAACAGCACGACTTCGAGCGTTTTATCGCTATAGCGATGCTTGAAGCTCGATATCGTTCCCTTCATATCAATGCGTTTATTAAAGTCAGGGGGAAAGGCGGACGATACTGCGGCGAGTGTACGGATATCAGGGTCATCGACGCTGCCGCGGACAAAGAAATTCCCGTCTTTCAGAGAGAGCGTATACTCGTAGTCCGGCATTTCATCGCCAATTCCCATTTCCCGCTTGGCAGCGGAAACCGGGATACGACGCGGGAATTCCATACGCAGGAGATAGGCGTTGCCCTGTTCTTCGACCGTATACCGCTCGCCGTAGCGACGCGACCGCTCGGTCTTTTCATCAAACTCCGGCGTGTAATAGCCCTCAATCGGCTGGTCGCCCTTATCCGGCGTCCGCCCGCCGGAAACCCCGAGAAAAGGGGCCATCGCCGGAGCAAGGGGGAGGCCGTAGAAGGTTCCACGCAGCGGAGTTTCTTCGGTTGGAACACCCTGAAAGAAAGACTCGCGCAGGCGGATGAGGGTTTCGACCGAGGCAATCAGAACACCAAGAAAGATAAATTTATTCGCCGCCTGACTGAAGAGTTCTCCCCCTAAAACAGCACTATAAACGGCCAGGAGAATAATCGGATACAGGACCATATTGAAAAGGATATTCAGGCTGGTCGCCGTCCCGACATGAAAATAGCGCGTATCGCCGATCGCTTGCTCCAGGGCGCGCTTGGTTGAGAGCGGCAGCGCGCCCAGGATGGGCTGAGCCGAGGCCAGGAGCGTCCCCAGAATTGAATGGTTTTGTGCCTGCTGGACGCGGGCCAGGGCCTGGGCGTAGGTGCCTGCCAGTTCGCCTTCAAAGACCTTTTCCTCCACAACCTTTTTGGGCGCAACCGGCTTGGGTGTCGGCGCCGTAACTGCTGGCGCTACAGCGACGGGGGCCGCCGGAGCAGCGGCTGGAGCCGGGGCGGCCGCCGGAGCAGCAGGCTCCGCCGCGCCGTTCGCTGCCGGAGCCTCAGCCGGGGCCGCCTCTCCGCCTTCCCCTTTGAAGCGTGAGGGAAAATCATCCCCAAAGGTCTGCTCGGGATGGAGCTCCTTGGCCCGCGCCAGTAACGCCTCTTCGGTCTCAACGATGTCCGGGTTGGGCAGGCAGCAGTCGACCGGACAGACGGCCGCACACGCTTCCTGGTCGAAAAAGCCCACGCACTCCGTGCATTTATCCGGCACGATATAGAAAATATCGTCATCGATGGCCGGATGCGTGGCGCCGTTAAAGTCCCACTCCACGCCCCCCTGATAGATGGCGGTATTGGGACACTCGGGCTCACACGCCCCGCAGTTGATACAGTCCTCAGTGATCATCGTCGCCATACTGAACGGTTCTCCTTCTGCAAGCGGGTCGGTAGCTGTAGTGTATCAGCCCTTCATCTAACGGGTTTCCCCTGTTCGGTCAACGCGACCGGGCTCTCCTTGATGGTGTATTGACAGAGATGGATTGCCAACCTAGTGTATCTTCCTATCCTAATTCTTGTCAGGAGGAAGCATGAAACAGAGATTTCTTTGGTTAGCGTTCGGAGTTTTTGCGGCCGGCTGTTTGATGGGGACGCCCGTCTGGGCGGATCACCATGAGGCGGCTGAAGCCGCTGGGAAGATGGCTGAGGCGGCTGAGACGGCGGCTTCAGCCGCTGAGGAACAAATGCCTGAAGCGGCCGGGCCGATTGACATCAACACGGCGGACGCTGCCGCCTTGCAGACTCTGCCCGGTATCGGGGAAACAAAAGCTGCGGCCATTATTGCCCATCGCGACGCAAACGGTCCGTTTGCGACTGTCGACGATCTGAAAAATGTCAAGGGCATTGGTGAGAAGACGCTTGAAAAGCTGAAAGAGAAAATCAGCGTAGGGGCCAGCGAATAACCGGCGACGCCTGCGACGGAATAGCGACGCAGGTGAACAATGCTGTCAGGGCGGCCTTCGGGGTCGCCCTTCTTTTTTGAGGATTCGTGTGGCGCACGCGCACTCTTTCTCCCGTAACGCCGAACTCGAAGCCAAGCTGACCACCCTGCCAACCAGTCCCGGCGTCTATAAGTTCACGGATCACACCGGCACCGTGATCTATGTCGGGAAAGCGAACAATCTGCGCGCCCGGGTCAGACAATACGCCCGTGGCGGGGACGGTCGCGCGCAAATCCGTTTTCTCCTCGCCCAACTGACCGATGTCGAGGTCATTGTTACCCAAACCGAAAAAGAGGCGTTGCTGCTCGAAGACACCCTGATCAAGCAATTCCGGCCTCGGTATAATATCCGGCTCAAGGACAATACCTCCTATTGGCACGTGAAGGTCACCCCGCACGACCAGTGGCCGCGCCTCCTCCTGACCCGCCAGATTGCGAAGGACGGCAGTAAATATCTGGGACCGTTCCACTCCAGCACGGCGGTCCAGGAGACCTTGGAAATCATTCGCAGAGTCTTTCCCCTGCGGACCTGTACCGATACTGTCTTTCGCAACCGTACCAGGCCGTGCCTGGAATATCAGATCAAGCGCTGCCTCGGGCCCTGTACCCTGCCGGTCGACCCGGGCGACTACCAGCACCAACTGAAAAATGCCCTGCTGCTGCTTGAAGGCAAAAGCACCCAACTGATAGACCGTCTCACCCGACAGATGAACGAGGCCGCCGATGCCTTGCGTTTTGAAGAAGCCGCCCGGCTACGGGATCAAATCCAGGCCATGACAAAAACCGCGGAGAAGCAGCAGGTCGCCACCCCCCTGGGGAACGACCAGGACGTGTTCGGCCTGTATCGCGAAGGCGGGCTGATTGAAGGACAGGTCCTGTTTGTGCGCGGCGGGAAACTGGTCGGCAACCTGGCCTATAGCTTTACTGACAATGAGTTTCCCGACGCCGAGGTCGTGGCTGAATTCCTGAGCCAATTCTACCAGGGTGGTCGGTTTGTCCCCGACGAGATTCTTGTCCCCGTCGTGCTTGACGATGCCGACATCCGGGCGGAACTCTTCTCGGAACGGAAGGGGAAGAAGGTCGGCCTGCTCTGTCCCCAGCGCGGAGCCAAACTGCGGCTGGTCGCAATGGCCCAGGAAAATGCGCAGTACAGCTTTGTCGAAAAGCGGCGGGGAGAAGAACATAAGGAGAAAACACTGGAGAGCCTCCGTCGTGCGCTGCACCTGCAAAACGCGCCAAAACGGATTGAGTGTTTCGATATCTCGAATACCCAGGGCAGTCTCTCCGTCGGTTCCATGGTGGTCTTTGATGAGTGCGAGCCGGATAAGAACCGCTATCGCCGTTTTCGTATCAAAACCGTCGAAGGGGCGGATGATTTCGGCATGATGTATGAAGTCCTCACCCGCCGCTATCAGCGCGCCTTGGCGGAACACGACCTGCCGGACCTCCTCATGGTGGACGGCGGTAAAGGCCAACTCGGCGTTGCCGTCACCGTGCTGCAAGAATTGGGCATTACCGAGGTCGATGTCATTGGTCTGGCCAAGATGCGGACCGAGCGGGACCCGTTTGCCGAAGAAGTCGCCCATTCCTCCGAGCGCGTCTTTCTGCCCGGTCGCAAGAATCCGGTTGTTCTCAAGCCCAACGCTACGGCGCTCTTCCTCCTGCAACGTATCCGGGATGAGGCCCACCGCTTTGCCATTACCTATCACCGGAACCTGCGGGCCAAAGAGCGGCTCAGTTCGCCGCTTGAGGCAGTTGTCGGCGTTGGTCCGGCCAAACGTAAAGCGCTCTTACGCCATTTTGGCAGCCTCAAACGCGTGCGTGCCGCTGCACCCGAAGCGCTGGTCCAGGTCGCCGGGATTACCCCGACCCTCGCGGAAAAAATCCACCGGCACTTACGGGAACATCCCGCCCCGCGCTGACGCAGTCGGCCCATCGCTCGTGCCCTATGTCTCGTCAGCCGTTCCGGCAAGTGCCTCTCTCGGGTCTTCGCCTGACGAACTGGCTTGAACGGTCAATCCTCATCCACCTCGCTCTGGTTTATCTCTTGGGCCAGGTCGGTGTCGCCTGGGGCTGGCAGGTGGCTGCTCCCCTTTGGCTGGGCGGACTGCTGACCCTCAGTGTGGCCAGCTGGGCCATAGGCGGGTTCCGCTTGGCCGTTTTGGTCAGTTCGCTGAGTGGCGCTTTCCTGGCCGGTCATCTCACCCTCCAGCGAGTCTACGCGCCCGATTTTCCCGCGCACCACCTCCGACAGCTAGCTTTGCCGCAAAAAGTTATCCTTGAAGGCTGGCTGTTCCGGGAACCGGAACGGGGTCCGGCCCGCGGCCGATTATATCTTGAGGCGCAACGCCTCTGGCAAGACGGGCAGCCACGGCCGGCAACGGGCAAGGTGCTCGTCACCGTTCGTCATCTCCAGGACCGCTGGCAGTACGGCGATGTATTGCGGCTTCCGCTCAAAATCCGTACCCCGCGCAATTTTCATACGCCGGGCAGTTTTGACTATGCGGGCTATCTGGCCCGGCGGGGTCTCTATCTCACCGCTTTTGTGTGGGATGATAAGAAAATCGAAAAGATCGAGCCGGACAACAGGACCGGTACGGGGGTACGTCATCGGCTTGAACACGTTCGTCGGACGGTCGGCGCATTCTTTGACGCGCAGCTTTCAACCACAGCCGCGGCCATTCTCCGCGCGCTGATTATTGGCGATAAGAGCCGGCTCGATCCGGAGTTGCGCGACAGCTTCACGCGGGTGGGCGTTGCCCATGTGCTTGCCATTTCCGGGCTCCACATCGGCTTGGTTGCAGCGCTGGCGTATGGGGCCTGGTGGTGGCTCCTGGCACGGAGTCAGTATGTACTGTTGACGTGGTCGGTACCAAAACTGGCCGCGCTCTGTACGCTGCCGGTCGTACTGCTGTACGCCGGACTTGCAGGCGGTAGTGTTTCGACCTTGCGCGCGGTCATTATGGTGACGGTTTTTCTCACCGCGCTGCTGCTTGACCAAAAAGAGGAGGTCTTCCGCAGCCTTGCCCTTGCCGCCCTGGTCGTGTCGCTCATCTGGCCGGGAGCCGTCTTTGATGTGTCTTTTCAGCTTTCCTTTGTCGCTGTCCTGTCTATTTTTCTTGGTCTGTACCGTTTTCAATCCTGGTGGGATAATCGGGACGAAACGCGTGCGGTCCACCTCTCCCCGTGGCGGCGGCGACTCCGGCGCTGGGCGGTCCTCTATGGCCTGGTTTCTTTGAGTGCGACAGTTGGGACGCTCCCGCTCGTTGCGACCCATTTTCATACCGTCCCGCTGGTTGGACTTGCGGCCAACCTGCTGCTGGTGCCTTTCCTGGGGAGTGCCGCTGTAGTGCTGGGCCTGGCTACGGCCGCGCTGGTGTTTATTCATACGGGCGCTGCGACTCTGGTCGTGTGGTGTGCCGGAGTCGTGACCTCGCTCGGGGTGTGGATGGTCGAAGCTATTGCCACCTTGCCCTTTGCCGCCGCTCACTTTGTGACCCCCACGCTTTTTGAACTTGTTCTGTTTTATACCTTCTGCGTTTTCCTCCTGTTCGCCGCCCGCCTCCAGCCATCCGGGCTGCGACGGGCCTTTTTCTCCTGCCTGTTCGGCCTGATGCTCTGTGACGGCCTGTACTGGCTGACGCAGCGTTATTTCCAGACGGACCTGCGGGTCTCTTTTCTCGATGTCGGACAGGGTGATGCGGCCGTGGTCGAGTTTCCCGGCTCCCACGTCATGGTCATCGACGCAGGCGGATTCATGAGTCAGACGTTTGATTCGGGTCGGGCTATCGTTGCGCCTTTCGTGTGGCAGCAGAAAATCGGACGCATAGACACGCTGGTCCTCAGCCACCCCAATCTTGACCACTATGGCGGGCTGGAGTTTCTGGCCGAGCACTTTGGCGTCACGGCCTTCTGGTTCAACGGTGAAGAGCGGCCGGATAGTCAGCGCTTCCAGCGGTTGATGGCGACGTTGCAAGAGAACGACATCCAGACCCACACCTTGTGTAGTGATACGCCGGACCGGGAAATCGGCGGAGTGCAGATCCACATCCTGCACCCTCCCTGTGGCCAGACCGGACTGGATACAAACGACGCCTCTCTCGTGCTCCGTCTCAGTCACGGGGAGGTGGATATGCTGTTTTCCGGGGATGTTGAGGCCGCGGGGGAGGACAGTCTGCTTGCGACACCGGTCCAGCTTGAGAGCGAGATTCTCAAAGTCCCCCATCACGGCAGCCGCAGTTCAAGTACTCAGCCCTTTCTCGAATCCGTGTCCCCTCAGGTCGCGGTCGCCTCGCTCGGCTATCGAAACCGCTTTCGTTTTCCAGCTCCAGAGGTGGTGGACCGCTATGAACGGCAGGGCACGGCATTCCTCAGAACGGACCAGGCGGGGACGATAACGGTGCGGAGCGACGGGAAGCGTTATCGGGTTGAGACCTTCTTGCCGTAGTGAAGTCGCCAGACGGATTGCTCCAGGTACGAGCATCACCCCTGTGAAAACAGGGGCAGGAATCCAGCCCCTCAACCCTCCGTTCGTCCTGAGCGTAGCAAAGCGAAGTCGAAGGACTGGATGCCGGATCAAAGCCTGCCCCGGACACGAGCCGGGGTCCGGCATGACGAGAGCGGAATGGCAGGGCTACAGCCTATCGGAAAACGCTCTAGGTCTTCTCCTTCAGCCGGCCCGACAAGTACTTGTGGATCACGCTGGATAATAGCGTCTGATACGGGATGCCTTCCTCCCGCGCTCGCGCGTGCGCGAGGTTGAAGTCACGTTCGGTCACCCGCAGGTTGACCCGCCGGGTCTTATGAAAGGTGCTGCGGGCCGCCTGACGGGCACTCTCCATCTCACGTTCAGCCCCACGGGCGGCCCGCAATTCGCCTCGCTCGAACTTCTCCAGGATTTCCCGCTCTTCGGCATTCAGTTGGTCGCTCACGATGATTGCCTCCTGTGATAGTCCCGAGTCGCCTTCCGGCTGGGGATGATCGTCTTCAGGAACCTCGTGCCGTCCGCCTCAGTCACGAAGGGGACAAGGTAGAGGTACCGTTCGATGTCCACGACGTAGACCATCTGCCCAGGGTATTTCCCCTGATTGGGGTGTTCCAGTACGTTTACCAGACCACCTTGTTCAATCTCGGTGACAATACGCTCGAAGGAGATTCCTCGCTGCTCAACGAGTTGTTGGTTCTTTTCCGTAATTCCTGCACAAGAACGTCAGCCCTGCGAAAGACGTGACGGTCACAGCGTTTGAGTGGTTTAAGGGGATTGCCTTTTGACCACCGCTTCGCCACAACAGGGGCCATGCCACGCCTCTCCTGGAACGAAATCCGCGCCCGCGCCGCCACATTTGCCGAGGAGTGGCGGGACGCCGCCTATGAGAAAGGCGAGACGCAGAGTTTCTATAACGACTTCTTTGACATCTTCGGCGTCAAGCGGAGCAGCGTTGCCCGCTATGAAGAGCGTGTCAAGAAGCTGGACAATCGTTCAGGTTTCATCGACCTATTCTGGCCCGGCGTCCTCCTGGTTGAGCAAAAGAGCGCTGGCCGTGACCTGACCAAAGCATCCAGACAAGCCGGCGCCTACTTCGACGCCCTGCCCGAGCAAGACCGCCCGCGCTATATCCTGGTCAGCGACTTTCAGACCTTTGAGCTGTATGACCTGGACGAGCGGGAACGCGCGTTTTTCGCTCTGGCCGACCTGCCTCAGCACGTGGAGAAGTTCGGCTTTATCCTGGGCGTACAGAAGCGCACCTTCAAGGATCAGGACCCGGTCAACATTCAGGCGTCCGAACTCATGGGCGACCTGCACGACGCGCTCGAACAGTCCGGCTACACCGGCCACGACCTCGAACGCTTGCTCGTCCGTACCGTGTTCTGTCTGTTTGCTGATGATACCGGCATCTTCGAGCCACGCGACATTTTTCTTGATTTCCTGGAAACGCGTACCCGCGAGGACGGTTCCGACTTGGGCCTCTGGCTCTCACGGCTTTTTCAAGTGCTCAATACGCCGGAGGACACACGCCAAAAGAAGCTAGACGAAGACTTGGCGCGTTTCCCGTATGTGAACGGCGACCTGTTCCGTGGCCCGCTACGTATTCCCGACTTTGACGCCCCCATGCGGCAGGCATTGCTCGACGCCTGCCGGTTCGACTGGACGGCCATCTCACCAGCGATTTTCGGGGCACTGTTCCAATCGGTCATGGAACCCGCAGAACGCCGCTCTCAGGGCGCGCACTACACCACTGAGCAGAACATCCTGAAGGTCATCGAACCGCTGTTTCTGGATGACCTGCGGGCGGAGTTCGCCCGGTTACAAGCCCGCAAGGACACCCATCGACGGCTGGAACTGCATCGCTTTCAACAGCGTTTGGGGACGTTGCGTTTTCTTGACCCGGCCTGCGGCTGTGGCAATTTTCTTATCATTGCCTACCGCGAGTTGCGCGCCCTAGAGATTGAGGTTTTGAAGGAATTGCGCGCCTATCGTGACGACACGGAAACGGGGGAGCTGGACGTGACGGCCCTGTCGGTCGTCAACGTAGACCAATTCTACGGCATTGAAATCGGGGAGTTTCCAACTCACATTGCCGAGACTGCACTGTGGATGATGGACCACATCATGAACAACCGGCTCAGCCTGGAGTTCGGGCAAACCTTCGTGCGTATCCCGCTGACACACTCACCCCATATTCTGCACGCCGACGCCCTGGAAACCGACTGGGCAAGCCTGCTGCCACCGGAGGAATGCGCGTATGTGTTCGGTAATCCGCCATTTGTCGGCGCAAAGTTTCAGAGCCAGGAACAGCGGGCACAGGTGCGCGGCCTTGCCGGTCTGGGCGGTAGCGGAGGGACTCTGGATTACGTCACGGCTTGGCTCCTCAAGGCGGGCACGTATATCACAGGGCCGACCCGCATCGGCTTTGTGGCGACCAACTCAACGACACAGGGCGAACAGGTGGGCCAGTTGTGGCCCCTGCTATTTGACCGCTACCGGCTGGAGATTGCCTTTGCCCATCGCACTTTCGCCTGGGGCTCGGATGCACGTGGCAAGGCGCATGTGCATGTTGTCATTCTGGGGTTGGACCGGCGGGACAACGCGCGGACGGAGAAACGTCTGTTTTCCTACTCCGCCCTCAACGGTGACCCAGAGGAAACCCACCACACTGCGCTGTCACCCTACCTGTTCGACGCTGGTGGCTTGGCCGACCCGCATTTAACAGTACGCAAAGAAAGCCGCCCGATTAACAGAATGGAGAAGCTGATTATCGGGTCCAAGCCCATTGACGGCGGATATTATATCTTTGACTCGGAGGAACGTGCAGCCTTGCTGTCCGTGGAGCCGGACGCCGCACCCTTCCTGCGACCGTTTGTCGGTGCCCGCGAATATCTGCAAGGCGGAACGCGCTGGATTCTGGCACTGCACGACGCGCCTCCGGCAACGCTGGCACGGCTGCCATATATCAAGGAGCGCATTGCTGCGGTCCGCGCGTACCGTCAAGCCAGTAAGAGCGCGCCTACGCAAAAGCTGGCTGAAACCCCGAGGCTCTATCATGTGAACGTTCTTCCCTCTGCACCGTTTCTGGTCATCCCCGAGGTCAGTTCTGAACGGCGGGAGTATATCCCTATCGGTTGGTTGGAGCCGCCTACGGTTCCGAGCAATCTGGTCCGGGTCATTGAGAATGCTACACTCTCGGACTTTGCGCTGCTCACCTCCGCCATGCACATGGCTTGGCTACGTCACATCGGCGGGCGGCTGAAAAGCGATTACCGTTATTCCATCGGCCTGGTCTACAACACCTTCCCCACACCACCCGAAGACGCAGACCTGCCAAAGCTGGAACCGCTGGCCCAAGCCGTGCTCGCCGCCCGCGCCGCCCATCCCGGCGCAACCCTGGCCGACCTGTACGACCCCGACCTGATGCCGCCCAATCTGCGTAAGGCCCACACGGCACTCGACCGCGTCGTAGACCGCCTCTACCGCCGTGGCGGCTTCGCCTCCGAACGTGAGCGGGTGGAACATCTGTTTGGGTTATATGAGAAGATTACCGCACCGTTGGCGGTGAAGCGGAAGCCGAAAAGGAAACGGCGGCGCAGTTAGCGACTGAAACGAGGAGCTACAGGTCGTACACGGAGATGCGAAATTATTACCGATTCCGACAAGGTTTATCGGAAATGTGAGATCAAAATTGCTTCGACATAGTAAGACAAGGAGTGGGGATGGCCGACAACAAACCCTCAAAACCTGAAGATGCATCACAACTGATAACGAACCCCAAAGAACCATATTCAGCCTTCATAACGGAACTGAGATATAGATATGAACTCCTCTGGCGCATACGCCAAATCTACGCTACCGCGATCCTTGCCATAACTGCATTTACAAAAGGCATCGAGCCTACTCCATGTCAGGGACTAGCACTGTTGATACTAATTGCTGTCTCATTTGTCGCGGTAATAATTACGGACCGGTCTTATCAGAAGAAAAAATACGAATTGCTCAACAATCTTCACAAAATCGAAGAGCATCTTAGGTTTCCTGACTATTGCCGCCTAGGGAGACCGGATAATATCCGTTGTTGGGATTTGTGGAAAAATTCCATACTGTGGATCATAGTCATCTTCGCACCGGTTCTTGCAATACTGGACGGAGTGGAGATTTGTAACTGCGTCTCGCAGGAGGGTCAGAACGGTGCTGTTCAAATTCTCTCCCCGTTCCTCACTAATGGCGCGAAGCCAACGTGAGAGTTCGGCATCGATATTCCGAAGTAGCCAGAGGATAATCCGATGAAGACAACACCCCATGCATTTCTTTGCCACGCCTCGGAAGACAAAGAGATTGCCAGACCGCTTGCGGAAGAACTTCAGCGTAACGGTGTAGACACTTTCTATGATAAATGGGAAATCGGTCCCGGAGACAGCCTGCGCCAAAAAGTGGAGGAAGGGATAGGAGACTGTACCCACTTCATCGTGCTTCTGACGCCTATCAGTATCGAGAAGCCGTGGGTACAAGCAGAAATCGATGCGGGCTTTGTACGGAATCTTGAAGGCCAGTGTAAATTTATTCCGCTACGTTGCGGCCTAGATGTTGACAGCCTTTCTCCACTCTTGAAGGGAAAACATTCTCCTGCACTCGATGGGAGTCACGATGAGAGCAACATCAAGAAATTGATCGACTCCATCTATGGAATCAGCGATAAACCACCATTGGGAGAGCCGCCGCAAGTCATTCAAGAGAGTTCTGGCGGAGCTTTGGGGCTATCGCCTGCGACCGAAGCCATCGTCAGGATTATGATAGAAGGCTCAGAAAATGGAATGGCCGACGGTCAAATGCTTCCTCTAGGACAAGTAAAGGAAGCAACAGGCCTTGAGGATGACGACATTATAGACGCCATTGAGGAACTTGAAAGGCAAGGATATGTAGAGGTGGTCTACACGCAAAGTATCGATCCTCTCGATGGTGAGCATGTCTGGGCTAAGGATTCTCTATTCGCCACTTTCGATAAGTATTTCAAGCCATGGAATCCTGAAAACGACGCACTGCAAATCGCAGCCGACCTCGTGAACGGTAAAGACGGTACCGTACAGGCAATGGCTCAGGAATATAATTGGCCTCCTCGGCGAATGAACCCCGCCGTGAGTTATCTTATTGAGAACGACTTCGTTGGTTCCAGTCCCGAACTTGGAAGTCACCCTTGGGTGAACCATTGGCTCTATAAAACCCCAAGCACTCGCCGCTTCGTCCGAGATCGTTCGTAATCAAACTCCTGTGGGTTGAGTGAATCCGTAACCCGAAAAGCACTTCAAAGGAGTGGGATCATTTCGCTGTCTGGGCGATGAGTTCCCGTAAGTCTTCGTGCTGACTCCTCATTGCAATCTGAAATGTCCGGCGCGTAGAGGCGAGTACGCACTTGTGTCAAGAACCAGCCGCTCGGTCGGCTTCACCCCCAATACCGTTGGTCAACGACTCGTTGCGAACGCAACGCAACAGTAAACTCGTCGAGGTCAGCGGGTGTCCACGTCACATAGCGACGCAAACGGGTACGCCGCGTCTCCAGGTCCACCGCGTCTCGCAGAAGGGCTAGGACGGTGCTGTTCAAACTCTCACCCCGCTCCTCACTAATGGCGCGAAGCCGGCGTGAAAGTTCGGCATCGATATTCCGAAGCGTAATCTGTGTGACCGCCATACTGCCCCCCGCATAGCGTTATGAAAACATGAGGTCAAGAATGGGTCAGGTGGAGCACCTGTTTGGGTTGTATGAGCAAATGATGGTGCCGTTGGCGGTGCAGCGGAAGCGCCGGGAGCGTGGAGTCACCCTCTGTAGGCCAAGTTAGCCGAAGGTGTAACCTGACATCTTTATCAAAGGTCAACAAGTGTTCCAGGGTTTGCTAGGTACAAATCAAATCTTCATAGGAAGGGTGCTATGAGAGAAGACGATGTGAGATTGGTCAAATTTTGGAGACAGGGTGCTGATGCAGAGTACACCGGGATGCTTTTTTTGAGGACAGAGGAGAAATCCTCCTTAGTTTTGGACGAGATACACCCATTTAGCGACCGGAGTATTAGCTATAAATTCTTGGGTAAAACCTACTCAGGAGAAGCTTGCACTCTCTACAGTTGCAGGCCTGAGGGTGAGCCGGATAACTCGGGAAGAACCATTTTCTATATTGAGAACGTTGTTATTGGGGACCTACCGCCCAACTCGGAATGTAAACTAAAAAAGATGGAGTTTATTTTTTACGGCGTTGATCCGTGGTTCAGTAATAGGCGGAGATATTTACGCCCCGGCGAAACAGAAAGGGTTGCAGAGTACAATGATGCCCCAGATAAAGACATATTGTTAACCCTAAAGAGGGTCGGATTGCCGCATAGCGTTGACGGAAATAATTGCTGGTTGCAGGTAGAAATCAGTTCAGACTACTCGTTACGGGGCATTGACCATTTTATCCAGATTAGAGAGGACCTCAATGCGTTTCTTAATTACGCTATGCAGGGCATAGTTAAGACAAACGAGATAAGTTTTTGTACCTCGAATACGGGTGGCGAGGTCAGAATATATAGCCATCACCGTATTTTTAACAGTCATGGCGCTTTCAACAGCAGGCTTGGTGATCCTATACGACTGACTGGACTAGGGCACGGCAAAACGTTTGAGGGGTTTCGGGACGAACTCCCCGCGATTTTAAGTAGATGGTCCTGGCTGTATGGTACATGCAAATGGGAGTTCAATCAGTTATTTGAATCACGACTTTTAAGAGAAAGAAGCCCTAATAACTGGTTTATGGCAGCATGTATCCTTCTGGAGGCAATCTATCCTAAGCTTATTCAAACCGCAAAGGATAGGCCAAATGTGAAGGAGTGTATTGACGAACTTAATAGAATCTTTGGAGTGTCGATTAAGCCTGAACTCTCCAGCCTTGTGAAGGCAGTAAGAAACAAGCTTTCTCATGGAGGCCAGTTGAGAAACGATAAAGAAGAAGGAATGGCTAATGAGTTTCTTTCTGCTTCTGACGGAGTGTCAATATTGGCGGAGGACTTGGAACGCTTGCTGTTTTGCTACATATCTGCCGGGCTAGGAGTAGACCCTAAAAAGGGGGATGTGACGCGAGACGGCCCGGCTTTTACGTTTACGGCTGATAACACAAGAAATTTGCGCCAAGTGTACCCGGAGAATCGTTAGGAGGCAGAAGCGTAACCCGAAAAGCACTCTATACTGACAATGGGAGTCCCAAAGCTCATCTAAGAGAAAAAAGTGCTCTTTTTACCCCGTATTTCGCCCTAAGAGAAACCCCGAATCCAACAATAACAGTCACTTACGGCGTTTTCCGGCCATTTTTTTCGAAATGAGACAAAACCCGTCAGGACACGCCCACACCCCGCCTCTTGAAATCGCTATTTATTCGGCAAAAACCCATTCTCATCCGCTTTTATTACATTCTCATTCTTTCTGTGCTTTCTCACGCAGTGCCAATGGGCTGCGGAGGTTGCGGACAGCCCCGCCAATATGGTATGAAGAAAGCGTGTCGTACATCAAAAAACCCGTCCCGTACTCACGCATAAAAGTTGAAATAAAAAAGCTAAGTCCTTGATTTTTCAGGGAGTCGAGAAAAAAAGGGGGGGGACCCCTGCCATTTTCGCCCGAGTGCTGGCTTTATTCGCTCACTCCAGCAAGCGCACAAGTGAAAATATCTAAGCCTGCCTAAAAACCAGGCAAAATGGTCTTTCAACCGGTTGTGGAACGACAGGCAGGAGACACAGGGCTGATTTGGTCACGCGTCTCCCGCCGTCCTCAAAACCGATAGGTATAGCGCACCTTGAAGCGACCCTCGCGGCCGATGGAGCGGAAGCCGCCCTCTTCGTCCAGCCAGCGCTGGTTGAAGACCAGAAAGATGTCGTTGCCCGGTTCGATAATCCAGCGAATGCGCGTGTTAATGCTGAACACGTCCGATACGTTGTCATACTGGATCAGGCTGAACCAGGACAGATTGGGGTTGACGGCTATGTCCAGCCGCACCCGCAGCAGACGCGTGACAAAATTGCCCTCAGGCAGCCGGACATCGCTCTGGAGATACTCCGGGCTCAGGAACAGGCGCGGGCCGGGCTGAAAATTAAGACGCAGGTTCCAACTGTCGCGCTTGCCGCTGTAATAGTCGCCCCAGAAATGGGCCAGACTGGCCGACAGCTTGCGTTTATCCGCGGTCTCGGCTTTGACCATATAACGGCGAAAGGTGTGACGGCCGGGCAACAGCCGGACACCACGGCTGATCTCAAAATCTTCGGTCAGGCGTTCCAACTGCTGCCAGGCCCGAAACATGAGGGTGTCGCCGCTCTCGAAACGCCACTCACAGGGAAAGACGATGTTGCGGGTGAGGAGGCGGTCCGTGGCCTGGTCGGTAATATAATTGCCGTCGAAAGCACAGGCGACCTGCCGCGTTCCCCAGCGCCCAGGGCGCGGGGCCGCCTGAAGGAACCAGCCAAAGCGTCGAATGCCGGTGCGCGGCACAAAGCCCATGCTGGCGTCAAAATCCCGTTGCACCTCGCGATAGGTGCCGAATATCGTCCAGGTATCGTTGGGCAGGTTGATCTGACTGCCCCAGGCCCAGTTCTTGCGCGCCGTGGGACGAAAACTCTTTAAGACAAACGAGGACAGGGTGAGGTTGCGCCTTCCCAGAAATCTGGTTGTTTTATACAGAAAGTCATGCCCGTAGAGGCCGGTCGCATCCCCGTTCTCCGGTGTCCGCCGGGTCGCGATCAGTCCTACCGAGGCCTGTTCTCCGACGTCGCGCTTGAGTCGGATCACGCTGAAATTCTCGCCCGGTACAGGGTCACGTTCTTGGGTCTGGGCGTTGAGTATCCCCAGGGAATACTTGCCAACTCGACCGCTGAGTTTCGCGCCGCCAATCAGGTCAACCGGTTTGCCGTCGTCGGCAATGCCGACCCGCCGGCTGAAAAAAGGGATAATCACCAACGGCCCCGAGGTCGGGGTCAGGCCGTCAACCGCAAAATTGGGGGCGTCCTCCAGAAAGAACTGCCGCTTCTCGGGGAAAAAGAGTGAGAAGCGCGTCAGATTGACCTGCACATCGTCCGTCTCGGCCTCGGAAAAGTCAGTATTGAGCGTCAGGCTGAGTGTCAGGCCGGGGGTGGGTTTGTAGAACAGGTCAAAACCCGGCTTAAAGGACGTGGCATCGCGGCGCACCTCGGTGGTCAGAAACGGGGAAAAATCGAGTCCCAGACCCTGGGACCTGCCGCGCAGTCCGGTGAGTCGGCCCGCGCGTGAGACCCGGTTGAAGTCCAGGCTCTGGAGGTAGCCGCTCCAGACCGTTTCTTCGTTCACCCGCTTGATGATGCGCTGGACGTTGAAACCCCAGCTCGATTGTCCTGGGGCATAGCTGAGGGTCTGAAACGGAATTTCAAATTCCGCGCTCCAGCCGCTCGGCGCGCGCGCGGTCTTGACGTTCCAGATGCCGTTCCAGTCCCGGTTCTCGGTCTCCCCCTCGTCTCCGATGAGTTCATCCACCCGCGCCCCAACCGAGTTGGTTTGAAATTTGAATGCGTTGCGACGATCCGCAAACGTATCGAACAGGAGTGTCACCCGATCATCCGCGGCCAGGTCCGCGTCCCGGTTGAAGCGGGTAGCAACCGCCGCACTCGGGTCCGAGTCGTGACAGAGCACCCCGACGTAGAGATGGGTCGCCGTGTACAGGACGCGCACCTCGGTTGGTTGGGAGGCCGGGGCGCCTTCGTCGGGCTCGCGTTGGCGGAAGTCGCTGCCGACCGGCGCGTTCTGCCAGGCCGGCTCGGTCAGCCGACCGTCGAGGACGATGGAGCCGGGAATGCGCACGGCCTGCAACGCGACCGGGGCAAACACCGAGACTTCCATATCCTCCAGGGGGATGGGCTGGAGGGTGCTCCCGGACTGCGATGTCGGTGTATCGGCGCCGGCCGGGATGACCAGCGCCAGCACGGCCAGCGCTGCGATGAGCAGAGATATCAGTCGTCTTCCTTGAACAGCGCATCGCGCCAGTCGAGCGCGGCGCGCAGGCCTTTTTCCTTCCGGATCTGGTTGAACGTTTCCTGCTCTTGCGTCCGGGTGGTGTCAAACATGACGACCAGATCGAGATTCTGGTAGATGCTGTTCAGAAAGCCCATGTTCTCATACGCCCGGTTAATGGCGGCCTTGTTAAACTTCACCCCGACCTGAGCGATCTTCACCAGTTTGCGAGCCGTCTTCTCGCACTCACGCATGAGCTGGTCGTGCGGCACGACGCGGTTAATCATGCCCAGGCGTTCAGCCTCGTGTGCGGAGATCATTTCCCCGGTCAGGAGCAGTTCCTTTGCCTTGGCAAACCCGACGCTGAACGGCGTAACCAGAACCGGAGGGCCGGTCCCAAACCGGATTTCCGGTTCGCCCAATACCGCTTGCTCGGAGGCAATTTTAATATCGCATAACTGGGCGAGTTCGCACGCACCAGCCAAGGCATAGCCGTTAATCGCGGCGATATACGGTTTGCTGGAATGCCAGATCTTGAGAAAAATCTCGATGTTGGATTTCAGATCAGACCGCCAGCTATCCGCGGAGCGGTCGTAGAGTTCGGGCTCGCCCTCTGGTGGAGCGATGTTGAACCCCGCGGAAAACGCCCGGCCGGCTCCGGTCAGAATCACGACCCGGATGTCGTCATCGGCTTCGATCGCATCAAGCGCCTCGCCCAGTTCGGCCATCAGTTCCTTGCTGAATGAATTGAGCTTCTGTGGCCGGTTGAGGGTCAGATAGCCGATGGCATCCTTCTTCTCGAATATCAGGTTCTGATACGTCATAGCCCCTCCTATTTGACAAAGAGTAAACGTGTCCGGCAATTACACTTGAATGGAGGATGCGTTTGCTCTTTCCAGACCATAGCGAACCAGACTGAACAGTCTAGCCCATCCCTCTTGCCCTCGGTGGTGAAAATCTCCAGACTCGACCGGAACCATGCTGACCTCAGATCTCCTGCTGACACGGACCGAAGGCCCGTATCTCTATCCGCGCTACGTGCGGACCGACGCGCCGCGCTTTACCCGGATGGCCGAGGAGCTGATCTCCATCTATGCCGATCATCAGGGAAAGCCCAGGCGGGAGCTGATCGCGGCGCTGAATCAGTACGCAGAAGATCGGACCGACTTTCGGATCCAGCGCGGGCTGGCCAAGCTGCTGCGTGATGACCGGTGCGAATTTGAGGAGCAGGCGGTGGCCCCGCCACTGGAGGTCCGCCGCCGCCTGTTCGCTTTGGCTCGCGAGAACCATCCCGTTGTCTTACAGCCCGACCATATCCATCCCGTGACCAAAGACGAGTTGATCGCCGAGGTTGCGCGCGAGTATACAGCCGAGCCGGAACAGATTGCCTGGGCGCTCTACGCCGATCTGGCTGAGAACCACATCCTGACGCGCTTTGACCCGCCCGAGCCGGTGTGGCTGCTCCAACGCTATAATGTCGCCCTGGCGCAGGCCCTGCTGTATCGCTGCATTCGGATGAAACTGTCGGTCTTTCGGAACATTCCGAGCCGTTACAAGCAACTCTTCAAGTTCATCAAATTCTACCAGCTCATGCACGCGATTGAGGGCGATCTCGACAGTGGTTATGAGCTCCTGTTGGACGGACCGGTCAGCATGTTCCGCCTGTCCCAGAAGTACGGCCTCAAGCTGGCCGTTTTCCTGCCGGCCCTGCTGCTGTGCACCCGCTGGAAGATGGAGGCGGAGATTGTCACCGCCGCAGGCGAGCATCGCTACTTCCCTCTCGACGAGAGTGCCAATCTCGTCTCTCACTATCGTGACAGCACCATGTATGACTCGCTCCTCGAAAAGACCTTTGCCGAACGTTTTCTCGCGATTGAGAGCGGCTGGAAGATTGAACGAGAGGTCGCCATTATCAATCTGAAAGAGACCGTTTTTATTCCGGACTTTGCCTTTCGCCACACGGACGGGCGCACCGCACTCATGGAAATCGTGGGCTACTGGCGGCCGGAGTACCTGGAAAAAAAGCTCATGAAGCTGCGCCGTTCAGGTCGGCAGGACATGGTGATTGCCGTATCGGCCAACCTGAACGTCAGCCAGGATGACTTTACCGACGTTCCGGGCAGGGTGTTCTTTTTTAAGAATCGGATTAACCCCAAAGAAGTCATCGCTCGACTTGAGCAAGTGGGACGGGATGCCCGTCACGAAACATAGAAGAGGAGAAGTCCATGTCTGTCATTGCCTATGAGAAACGTGACCGGATCGCCTATGTCACTATCCAACGCCCGGAAGCCATGAATGCCCTCGGGCCTGAGCACAATCAGGAAATCATTGAAGTCTGGACCGACTTTCGTGACGACCCGGATGTCTGGGTGGCCATCCTTACCGGGAGTGGCGGGCGGGCTTTTTGTGCCGGAGCCGACCTCAAGACCTACACGCCGAGTATTGGCAGCGGGAATCCGTATGCGGTCAGACAGGTGGCCAACGGCCTGGGCTTTGGCGGCATTACCCGTGGTCTCGAAATCTGGAAGCCGATTATCGGCGCCGTCAATGGCTACGCCCTGGCCGGAGGCTTAGAACTCGCGCTCGCGTGCGATATCCGCGTGGCGTCGGACAACGCCCAGTTCGGCTGCTCTGAGGTCAAGCGGGGGTTTCATCATTGCGATGGCGGAACGGTCCGTCTCCCGCTGATCGTTGGCCTGGCCAATGCCCTCAAGATGCAACTCACCGGGGAGCCGATTGACGCCCAGGAAGCGCTGCGGATCGGGCTGGTGAGCGAAGTTGTGCCCGCCGCGGAACTGATGCCCGCCGCCGAGCGCTATGCCCGGACCATTCTGCGCAACAGCCCGCTTGGCGTGCGGTCGGCCAAAGAATCCATGCTGCGCAGCCTCGGTCGCGTGCTTGAAGATGCCCTGCGGTTTGAGAACATCTTATTCTCGACGCTGACGCAGACCCAGGACTATACCGAAGGCCCGCGCGCATTTGCGGAAAAGCGCGAGCCCGAGTGGAAAGGACGGTAAGAACGGGGACGGCCTGCTCCGGCGTAGCCTAGAGCTTGCCTGCCGCTCGTAGCTCTTTCACCTGAGCCTCTTGTACCAAAGCGCCGTCTGCATACAGCGTGGCGACTTGCTCTTCCGAATAGGCCAGACGCTCCTGCAATACCTCCTCATTATGTTCGCCCAGGAATGCCGCGCGAAAGGGAATCTCGACGTTCGCGTTGGAAAAATGAAAGGGCGATTTGGCAATCGGGGTCGGGCCGAGCAGCGGATGTGGCACGTCCTGAAACAGTCCACGCGCCTTCAACTGGGGGTGGGCTGCGGCGTCGGGAATATCCAGGATCGGCGCGGCCGGTACGCGGGCTTCGGCCAGAATTTTGAGGGGCGTTTCGTCGTCCTCAAAGGTCTGGAGCCAGTCTTCGATATATTTCCGAACCTCTGTGCTACGCTGGACCCGGTCTTCCATGGTGGCATAGCGTTTGTCCGTGGCCAGTTCCGGCTTGCCCATCGCCTTGGTGAGGGCCGGCCATTGATGCCCGGCAACGGCAAAAACCAGATAGCCTTTTTTTGCCTTGTACACGCCATAGGGGCACACATTGAAAAAGTCTCCGCCAAAACGCTGCGGCACGATCGCGCCCTGGCTCATCAGAAAAAGCGGAAAGTTGACGTAGTCCAGGTAGACCAGGGATTCGAGTTGCGACACGTCAATATACTGGCCCTGTCCGCTGCTGGTGCGGTGAAAGAGCGCGGCACAGATGGCGAGCGCGCCATGAATACCCGTATTCGGGTCCCCAAAATAGTTGCCGACATAGGTCGGTGGCCCATCCGGCTCGCCAGTCATGGCCATCACGCCGCTCTGAGCCTGAGCGATAATGTCAAAGCTGGTATGACTGGCGTACGGCCCGTCCTGCCCATAGCCTGACACCGAACACATGATCAGCTTGGCGTTCAGCTCTTTGAGCGTGTCATAGTCCAGCCCGTGCCGGGCCATGACTCCGGGGCTATAGTTCTCCACCACAACGTCAGCCTTTCGCACCAGTTGATAGACGATTTCCTTTCCCTTTGGGTGTTTGATCTCAATACAGAGGCTTTTCTTGCCGGCGCAGGCGGCGAGATAGAGGGCGCTCTGGCCGTGCTCAACAAGATGGATCTGTCGTCCCAGGTCGCCGCCGGGGGCGCGTTCAATCTTGATGACATCCGCCCCGAGATCGGCCAGAATCCGGGTTGCGGACGGCCCGGCGAGATATTGGGTAAAGTCGAGCACGGTTATCCCGGACAGGAGTTTCGGTGTGCCATTTGTCTTGTCAGCCATGTCTCCTCCTCAGAGTGGTCGCAATGCGCTACGGCCTGTTGGATTGTGGCGGATCGACCCGGAATTCACAATACGGCCTATGTCACATTGACTCTCGCCGCCAGTCACCTACGATGATGAGAGTGAGATTAAGGGTTCCAGGTCAGGTACGCAGCAGAAAGGATACAATATGTTGATCAAAATCCCTCGTGGCTGGAAAATACCTGAGCGCACGGCAACCCCGGAAGATGTCTACCTCAATCGGCGCAGCTTTCTGCAAGCGCTCGGAATCGCCGGTATCAGCACACTGGGAGTATGTGCCGGGTGTGAAAGCTCAGGCGCAAAGGAAGCTCCTGAGATTCGCGGCCTGCCCGAACCAAGCTCCACCGCTGACCTCTATCCGGCGCAGCGCAACGAACAGTTTACCCTGGACCGAGCGTTGACGTCCGAAATGGACGCGGCCAATTACAATAATTTCTACGAGTTCAGCTCGCGCAAAGAGTTGGTCGTACGCTTGGTTGAGCAGTGGCAGACCCGCCCCTGGCAGGTGGAGGTGACCGGTCTGGTGCATAAGCCCCAGACCTTTGACATCGACGACCTGGTGCGGAAGATGCCGCTGGAAGAACGCCTCTACCGGCACCGTTGCGTGGAAGCTTGGTCCATGAGCGTGCCCTGGACCGGCTTTCCCATTAAGGCGCTGGTCGATCTTGTCCAGCCACTCGCCTCGGCCAAATACCTGCGCATGGTCACTTTCCACGACCCACAAGCGGCGCCCGGCCTGCGCAACGACACCTATCCGTGGCCGTATCACGAAGGACTCAGCATGGCTGAGGCCACCAATGAGCTGTCCCTGTTCGTGACCGGTATCTACGGCCATGAGTTGACCAAACAGCATGGTGCGCCGATTCGGCTCGTGGTGCCGTGGAAGTATGGCTATAAAAGCATCAAGTCGATTGTGCGCCTGGAGTTTGTCGCAGAACAGCCCAAGACCTTCTGGAATACCCTCATCCCCTGGGAGTACGACTTTGTTGCCAACGTGAATCCTGCCATCCCGCATCCCCGCTGGTCCCAGGCGAGTGAACGCGTCCTGGGGACGCGAGAAGTCAAAGCAACGCTCCCCTACAACGGGTATGGAGAGTTTGTGGCGTCTCTGTATCAGACATAAAACCAGGGTGCTAATCGGTCGTCTCTCACTTTGGTGGAGCCCCCCGCCCCACCGGGCAACCACAGGGGGTTGCCCCTACAAAAGGATCGGGTCCTGAGCGTAGCGGAGTCGAAGGAGGACTTTTCTTCTCGGAGAGGGCGGGATAGAGCAGAATCTCTCATGTATACCCACATCCTCGCCGGCATCTTTCTGGTTTGCTTTTCTGTCTCCTGTTCGGTTCCCCCGGATCGCACGCCCGAGCTGAACCCCGACCCGACGTTGCTGTATGCGGCTCACGGCCAGCCTGGGGAGTGGTTCAATCCCTGGCGGCCTTCAAACAAGCACTGGACCGATCTGTTTCGCTGGGCGGTCTCGCGGAGCGCCTATACCGGCGAGTGGCGCGACCCGCCGCTCGTTCGTCGGGTGGACAACGATGGCCGCTCGTTTGCCGTTCCTGAAACCTCGGCTTCCGTCACCTGGGTAGGTCATTCAACTTTTGCTATCCATGATGCTGGAGATGTCTTTCTGACCGATCCCCACTTCGGCAAGCGAGCGCTAATTCCGGCCCGCTTCCATCCGCCCGGCGTGCCCATTACGTCTATTCCTGCCGACGCTTTTGCCGTGGTCTCCCACAATCACTACGACCACCTGGATGCCTACACGGTTGAGAACTTACCTCAGACCGTGACCTGGTTTGTCCCAATGGGACTCGGCGAATGGATCGAAAAAAAGGGAAGAAAAGCGGTCGAACTCGACTGGTGGCAAAGCGCGCAGCACGGTCGCTGGCGGGTCACCTGCGTTCCGGTGCAACACTGGTCGCAACGCATTGAGCAATCGCGGGATTCCACCTTGTGGTGTGGCTGGATCATTGCCAATGCCGAACGGACCTATTTCTTCGCCGGCGATACGGGCTATTTCCACGGCTTTACTGAGATTGGGAAGAAATTCGGTCCGATCGATGTGGCCATGATTCCTGTTGGGGCCTATGAGCCCCGCTGGATCATGCACTATTCCCACCTGAACCCAGTCGAAGCCTATCAGGCTTTTCTGGACCTCAAGGCGCGCTGGATGCTGCCGTGCCACTGGGGAACATTTCGACTCACCGACGAGCCCATAGACGAACCGCCGCGGGAACTCCAGCGGGTCGTTGAGCAGGCCGGCGGGACGCTCGATCCCATTAAAATTTTCGCGGTCGGTGAGCGGTGGGAAATTCCGACGGGACAATAGGGGCGGTGTCTTCTCTTCCCCTCCGTGGATGGCTTCCCTTTTTAGAAATGACTCCGCCGACCCCCTACCTGTCACTGGGCAAACGTCTCGATCGCCTTCCGGACGGCCTGGGCGTAGGTCTGGTCTCCGACCGGCACCGGATTGAGGATCGGCAACTGAACGCCGGCCTCGCGGAAGGCGGCGAGTTGCTCCCGGCAGCGGGCGGGCGGTCCAATGACTGACAGTTCGTCCGCCATGTTGGCTGTCGCTCCCTGCCCCTGTCCATCTGCGAGTTGGGCTGCCTCCGCTTCAAACCCGCTGTCGTGAAACAGCTTGTTATAGAAAGGCAGGCCGCCGTAAAACCCCAGGTTGGCCCTTGCGGCTTGCATGGCTGTGTCCATATCGTCATGAATGCAGGACGGAATGCCCGTGGTGATATCAATGTCCGCAAGCGGCCGTCCGGCTTTGGCCGCTCCCTTCTCGACTGCGGCCACGGCCGTGGGCAGCCGACTCTTGGGACAGAGGTACAGCATGACCCCATCGGCCAGCTCGCCGCTGAGCGTGGCGGTACTCAGGGCCAGAGCCGCAATGTAGATGGGAACGTGGTGTGTTGCCGCGCGCGGTTGCATGGCCATGCCGGGCAGCTCCTTGCCCGCGGCCATATCGCGGATCGCGCCAATATACTGGCGCATGAAGGTCCGCGGTTTTTCCATTTTTTCCTGGTAGAGGCCCTCAACAATGGGCCGGTGACTCACCCCGAGGCCCAGAATCAGCCGGCCGTGCGAGGTGTCGTCAATCGCAATGGCTGTTTGCGCACACAGCGCCGGGTGGCGCAGGTAGATGTTCGCAATCCAGGTACCGACCTTAATCCGCGAGGTGGCCTGGGCCATGATCTGGCAGTTGATCAACGAGTCGTTCATGAATTCCGGTGAAAAAATCGATTCAAATCCAGCCGCCTCGGCGCTCTTGGCCAAGTCCTGCAACTCGGGAAACGTCAGTCCTGACATATTGGCGGCAACCACTCCGATCCGGGCCATAGCAATACCTCCTTTTTCTGGCCAATCCGTACTTCAATGCGGGGTGCAGCCTATCACCTCTCCACGGTCAGGCAAGAGAACGTGGAGAGGTGGTCCTGTTTATTGATTTCTGGTGTTCTTTCCGTTAGCAGCAAGGCATGCTTGCGACAGCGGTATCCGGGGCTCTGATTGGGATTGATGGCTTGTTGGTAGAGGTCGAGGTCGATGTGGCGCTGGGTTTGCCGCAGTTCACTACCGTCGGTCTGCCTGAGGGGGCTGTCCGAGAGAGCAAAGATCGGGTTCGCTCGGCCATCAAGAATTCTGGCTACGAATTTCCCGCTCGCCGTATCACTGTCAATCTCGCTCCTGCGGACGTTAAAAAAGAAGGCGCCGCCTATGACCTGCCGATTGCCCTCGGCATTCTTGCAGCTGAGGGTTGGCTGACCAAAGAACAGCTTCAATCCTACGCGATCCTGGGCGAGCTCTCACTCGACGGGCGAGTCAAGCCTGTCCATGGGGCTTTGCCCTTAGCTGTGATGGCACGGGAAAAAGGGCTCAAGGGATTGATTGTGCCCACGGAAAACGCGGCCGAGGCCGCGGTTGTTGATGAAGTTGCGGTTTTCGGCGTGTCCACGTTGAGTGAAGCCTTTCTGCTGCTCAACGGGGAGCGACCCTTTGACTCGACCGTTGTCGACGTTAATACCCTCTTTACCCGGCACTCCGCCTATGAAGTTGATTTTAACGATGTGAAAGGTCAGGAGCACGTTAAGCGCGCTCTCGAAGTCGCGGCCAGTGGCGGGCATAACCTGCTGTTAGTGGGTCCACCGGGGTCGGGAAAGACCATGCTGGCCAGACGCCTGCCAACCGTGCTGCCCACACTGACCCTGACCGAAGCGATTGAAACAACCAAGGTCCACAGCGTCGCCGGTAGCCTCAACGGCAAGGCCCTCGTTGCCACGCGGCCCTTCCGCAGCCCGCATCACACCATCTCCGATGCCGGTATGATCGGTGGCGGTACGGTGCCCAAACCGGGTGAGGTCTCCCTGGCCCATCACGGCGTGCTCTTTCTGGATGAACTGCCGGAGTTCCGCAAGAACGTCCTCGAAGTCCTGCGTCAGCCCCTGGAGGATGCTCGGGTCACGATCTCACGCGCGATCGGGTCCATTACGTATCCGGCGGATATCATGCTGGTTGCGGCGATGAATCCGTGCAGTTGCGGATTCTTCGGTGACCCGCAGCACGAGTGCACCTGCTCTCCGCAACAGGTCCAGCGCTATCGATCCAGGATTTCCGGCCCTTTGTTGGATCGCATCGATATTCAGGTCGAAGTCCCGGCGGTCAAGTATAAAGAGCTGAGTGACAAAGCCGCGGGTGAGGACTCGACGACCATTCGGACGCGTGTGAACCAGGCGCGTGAAATCCAACTCCGGCGTTTTCAGAAACGGAAAATTTTCTGCAACGCGCAAATGTCCAGCCGGGACATCCGCACGTATTGTCAGCCCGACGCAGCCGGTGAAAAGCTCCTGGAAAACGCCATGCAGCGCCTGGGGCTGAGCGCCCGCGCCTATACCCGCATCCTCAAAGTCGCCCGCACCATTGCCGACCTCGCCGGCGAGGAACACATCACCGGCGCCCATATCGCCCAGGCCATCCAGTACCGGGCCTTGGACCGGGAGTGAGTGAGGTGCGCATATCTTGGTTGCCGCGGGCAATCCTTATAGTGCGGATACGCGGCGTCGTGCGACGCTATAATGTATTTTGGTTACCCTGGGCGATACTTGCAGTATTGGGCTGGTGCATATTCCACGATCATGACAGTGAGTATGCCAGTCGATCCCACGGCCACTACAAACTTCACGAGCATGACGGGGAGTATGCTGATCGATACCACGGCCATAGCCGGATAGATGAACTGGAGGACGAACTCTACTTCGGCAGCAGCCGGATGGATAAACTGGAGACTGAACTAAAACGTCACGACCATTATGGGGAATATGCCGATGACGACCACAGCCATTCCGAGTATTCCTGGGAAGGCCACGAGCATTAAGCGGCATAAAGCAAGAATAGAGTACAGAGTCACATGTCAAACTCTTCTACTCGTATAGATGGCAGGTGAAGAGGTGTTGGAGGAGAAACAGAAGCAGTTCTACCGTGACCAACTCCGCTCGGCCCGAGCCGCTGCCCTAGCGGACGCCGAGGGGTTCCTAGCCGTCATCCACACGCTTGAGTTGATGGGCCAGCAGATGAAGGGGAAGGTACTTAACCTCGGAAGATATAAAAACAAGTTGACCTGTGTGGCTGATGATTCTCCGTTGTGTGATGAGACCGCAAGCAAATATCCAGCGTATCACACTACATTTAGCGCTCTATATGACGAACTACGGCGAGCAAGGAATGATGCCGTGCATCAAGGTGCTTACGCACGGATACTGACCGATCACGCCGTGGACCTCGCAATCATACTTGAGGATGCACTTATGCCCAATTCTGAATGCTCTAAAGTTTCGCAGTTCATGGTTCGAGACGTAGTTAAAGCTGAGTGGTGGCACCCAGTCAGTTATGCGCGCCAACAGATATTGAAGCATGGCTTCTCTTATATCCCCGTCTGGTTTGAGAACGAATGGAGGATGCTTTCAGAATATTCGGTTGCTAAATATCTTCGTGCCTCCCCTGATAAACGAAATGATCGGCTCGTTAAGACAATTGAAGACGCAGAAGCAGAAAAAGACGGGCTGGACCTACCGACAGTAGAAAAAAAGTATATTGTACCTCCTGGAAAACCCATCTCCTGTATATTGGACCGCCTCGACGCAAGTCCGATCCTCGTTGTTGCTCCCAAACGCGAAAATGAACCGGAACGTAAAGACGAACTGGTCGGAATTTTAACAGCGGCCGATATTTTATGAAAAAGCGCATGAAGAAGCAGACCCACACCGTTAAGCCGGTGTCACGGCGCTGTCTCTCCTTGACTCGCAATCTGCGTGGCAAGCTCACGGCTAAGCTTCTGACCCTCAGCAATTTGCTCGCGGGTCATGCGCTGTCGGATTGAGGTCCGCATGACTTCGGCCTCATCGTGTCCCTGCGCGGCGGCGAGATTGAGCCAGGCATAGCCTTGAACATTATCTTCGGGCACGCCTTTGCCTATGTCGTACAGGGCTCCTAGGAGGGCCTGGGCTTGGGCATCTCCTTGTTCTGCGGCCTTGCGGTACCAAGTCACAGCTTGGCTGTAGTCCTGAGGCACGCCCTCGCCGCTCGCGTACATGCGTCCTAGGTTGTACTGGGCTGCGACGAAACCTTGCTCGGCAGCCCTTCGGTACAAAACCACAGCTTGGACATCATCTTTGGGCACCCCATCCCCATTATCGTACCTGCGTCCTAGGAGGGCCTGGCCTAGGGCGTCTCCCTGCTCGGCGGCCTTTTGAATCAAAACCAGGGCTTGGCGGTCGTCTTTGGGCACTCCTTGGCCGTCGGCATACATGCTTCCTAGGAATGCCTGGGCTTCGGCATTTCCTTGTTCTGCGGCCTTCTGGAACCAAGTTGCGGCTTGACGGTCGTCCTGAGGCACACCCCTACCGCTAGTGTACAGAACTCCTAAGCGGGATTGGGCTATAGGGAAACCCTGTTCCGCGGCCTTACTGTACCAGAACACGGCTTGGCGGTCGTCCCGAGGTACGCCCCTGCCGGTTTCGTACAGATTTCCTAGGAGGGTCTGGGCTCCGGCGTTTCCCTGCTCGGCCAACGGTCGCCATTCACGCAAGGCTGTTGCGTAGTCGCCCCGTTCGTATGCTTCATATGCGGAATCAGTCTGGGCTTGGATGCTTGATACAGCTAGGGCTAAAGCCAGGACAAGAGCCGCGGCAGCTATCCGGCTGCCTCGCTTGTGGCGTGGCTGGACCATATTGGAGTCGTCCCAGTAGATAAAAACCTTGTCCATAGCGTCTTCCGCACCAATACTAACGGATATTCCATTACCGTATCCCACACCTCAGCCAAGCGCTACGTGCCAAATCTGACAAACCCGTCTATATTAGACGCTTGGTAGAATTGATTGAGGCAGCACAATGAGATTTGAGGACTATGCGATCAATATCGCCCCCATTCCCGCAGAGGAAAGTGGCAGCTATCTGGTGACCCTGCCCGACTTGCCCGGCTGTATCGCGGATGGCGAGACTATCGACACAGCCATAGCAGAAGCCCGCGACGCCTTCACCGTGTGGGCCATGGCCGAACGGGAAGACAAGGGAGAACTGCCCGTGCCAAAAACCTATAGCGGACAATTCGTGCAACGCCTTCCTAAGACCTTACATATGCGGCTCGCCAAGCGAGCGGCGAGCGAGGGGGTCAGCCTGAATCAACTGGCCGCGACTCTGCTCGCCCAGGGGCTGGGTCCGAAATAAGGGGAAAGCTTATGAACCGCAAAAAGGACGGAGATCAATCAACTGTTGAGTCCGCCAGCAAGGACGGATTGCTTGCATTGCTCGCCACCCTGGGGCCGGTGGACGACACGTTTCCAGATGTGGACGAGACCTTGCCACCGCTGGACGATACGGAGTTATGAGCCTTTAGCCGAATGGGTCCATTGAGCTGTTCGTTTCCACACAGTAAAGGAGGGCGTCTATGCCGTACATCGAAAGGGAAAAGGGAGTGCGGATTCACTACAACCACTATGGAAAGGGATTTCCCCTGGTCTTTTTACACGGCTTTTCGGCCAACGCCTGGCTCTGGGCGTATCAGGCTCCGATCCTGGCCCATAAATATCACTGCGTTGTCATTGAGGCGCGCGGACACGGGCTCTCCTCCAAGCCGCTCACGGGCTATTCCATTCCGGACATGGCGGCCGACGATGCCGCCGTCCTGGCCGCTCTGGGCATCGATCGCGCCATTCTGGTCGGCAACTCGATGGGCGGGATGCGGGCCATGCAGATGAGCCTTGATTATCCGCACCTGGTCGCCGGGAATGTCATCATCAGCAGCGCGACCAACCTGCACCAGACCCTGGATACCGCCGAGCTGATTGCCAGCTTTCAGAACGATTACGAGGCCGCCGCGGACAACCTGGTTACCCGCTGCTTCTCGGTCAAGACGCGGGCCGAGCGACCCGAGGTGTGCCAGATGATTAAGCACAACTTCCTGAACGAGGGCGGTTTTCCGCGCCGGGTGGCCCTGGCCTGTTTGGAAGACCCCAACGGTGTGTGGCAGTGGGATATCTCAGACCGTTTACAGGAGATTACCCAGCCCACATTGGTCCTGGTCGGCGAGGAAGACCAGGCCACACCGGTCGAGGCTAACCGATTTCTGGCTGAGCGGATTCCCGGGGCCGAACTGCGCGTGCTCAAAGAGGTGGGCCACTGCTACGAGATCGAACAACCGCTTGAATTTAACCAGGAGCTGGAGGAATTTGTCGCGCAGTATGGGCACTGACCGAGTTGTTCGGTGTTTGAACCGTCCCTCAGCGCACCCACACCTGTGTCAGGATGCGCACGACATTGCCGCCGATAACCTTGGCAATGTCTGCATCCGTATAGCCCTGTTTGACGAGCCACCGCGCGATGTTGGGAAAGTCGGCAGGATTCTCCAGGCCATCAACGTACTCGACCGGATCAAACGCTTTATTGCCCAGTATCTTGTCAACGGAGAGCTGGGCCGCGTAGGCCCGGTGCAGACCGACATGATCGCCGAACATGGTGTCCGGTCCAAACCCAACATGCTCAATACCGATCAGCCGGACTGCATACTCAAAGTGTTCCATGCACGACTCTATACTGTGGCGTGGATGCTGCTCGGTCAGAGTCGTGTGCGGAGCCGCTTCGATTCCCAGTATGCCTCCCTTGGCCGCCAGAGTCTCCAGCACGTGGTCCGGCTTGAGTCGCGGGGTGTCCCATAATGCCCGCGCCCCGGCGTGGGAGATCACGATGGGCAGCTCGCTTTCCTCAATAATGTCCAACGTCGTCTGATCGCCGCAATGGGCCGCATCAATCAGGATGCCAAGTTTATTCATACGCCGCACCGCCTGGCGCCCAAAGTCGGTCAGGCCGGCGTCTCGTCCCTCTCGCAAACCGCTGCCCAAAGCATTGGCTTCACTGTAGGCGACGCCCATGCTGCGCACGCCAAATCCATACAGGACATCGAGCCGGTCCAGTTCGTTCTCTATCGGCGTTGCGGACTCAAGCGTCGGCACCAGGGCAAGCCGCCGGGTCTCGTGCGCCGTGATAATATCTCGAACGCCGTCGCAGACAAGAATAAAATCCTGGTGGGCCAGGTCGCACAAACGCATACCCAAGTCGTGGGTGACATCATTCCATTTCCAGCCAGCCTGCGAGGTAATCGTACACAGGCCGTTCATCAAATTATCAAAGATGCCGTCCAACCCGGAGGTCGCCAGTCCCTGAAAGCCGGTGAAGTCCCGACCTAAGCGCTTTTGTTCGAAGATTTCGTTGACTTCCTCCGGGACCACAACCGGATGGTCGTGCATGGAGATCGCAATATTCTCGGCTAACAGGCTCTGCACTCGCTCTTCTTCAGCCGGTGAAAGCGCAATCTGAGAAGAATCCACCCGCCCGACTTCTTTAGCCAGCCGAAAGCGCTTGTAGTCGCGTGGCGCGTCTAAATACTGGTAGGATTGATAACCTGTATACTGTTTGTGATCTTCCATGCGCAGCCTCTCTATCAGGGGTTCGAGCTACTGCCGGGTAGATACTCCCCGCTAGCGCTGACCCCACCAAACTTCAAGAGGAAGCCGTATTTTTGAGTACTCGCTTGCTCCAATAAAAAGCCGGGAAACTCTCGTACCGGCTCTTCTGGCTGCTTTCAGCCTTCGTCCTGACTTTCGGGGCTGGACTCCCCTGTGAGTGCGCCGAGCGCGGCGGCCCGTGATTCATACACGGCAATCATCTTATCAAAGCCGCTGATCGTGATAACCTCGTGGACAGGGCCAGAGAGCGTATCCACGCTTTCGTCCTCTTCGTTCAGATACGCGAGACGATCCTCCAGGTTCTCCTCGTCCTCCAGCGCCGAGACAAATTCCATCTCCACCGCCCCGCCAGCGGGACGCGCAGCTATGATCAGGCGCGGTGTCTTGTCCGTCCCACTGTCCGCGGGATATTCGTTGTCCGGCTGTAACAGGCTCGACAGCGTCTCCTCGCCCGCCGAACGCAGCCGCTGGGTCGCTGCCTCGCTCCAGCCCATATCGGCGGCGACTTCCTGTATGAATGCGTCAATTCGGGGCAGGTTGGAAAAGTCCAGTCGAGTCTCCAGCCGCTTGGGACGTGCGCTGGTGACATTCAGGAAGACGTTGAGCGCAATCGCCGTTGCCGCGCCCACTGTTATGCCGTTGCCGAGCAGCATTCCCCACGGATGTCCCAGCACGTCCTCAATAATATTCTGCTGCAGCAACCCAGCGCCAATCGCAAACGACACTCCCACCACCAGGGACTTTTGAGCGTCGAGTCCGTCCCGCGTGATAGTCTGTACTCCCTCGACAAAGAATATCCCGAGAGCAGCCAGTAGGAATGCGCCCATCACCGGGCTGGGTATCGTGAGCAGCGCGCCGGTAAACTTTGGAATCAATGCCAGTACCAGAAGTATGACTGCTATGGCGTATCCCACATTGCGCGCGGCGACCCCCGTCATGTTCACGACCGATGCCGTAAATGACGAATACGGCGATGCAGGGGGCGTTCCCGCAAGACCCGAGAGAAAAATGCCCACCCCATTTGCGTAGAGCGAGCCTTGTAGCAGCCGGAAATCGGTCGTCCTCGGTCTACGCCGCGACACCCGTTGAATCACCACATTGTCTCCAATGCCCTTGATTGCCTGCACCAGGGTGACAATCAGGAACATCGGCAGCAGTGCCCAGAACCCGGCACTCGGTGTCAGGTCCAACCCGGAAAAAGGGGCTTGGGGAATGCCAACCCACGGTGCTGTGTACAATCGCTCCAGGTCATACACCCCCAGCAGGGCAGCGGCCATGCAGCCGGACACGAATCCGATCAACATGGACCACGGACGCCAGCGCGGCGGCGCGCGCAGTATCAGCGCCGTGAATACCATCAGCGTGACCGCAGCCACGCACGGCCCGGCGAATGCCGGCGCGCCCTCCGGTACTTCCCTGAACCGCTCCAAACAGATAGGCAGCACCATCACGGCTATCAGCATCAGCACCGTGCCTGACACGGTCGGCGTTATCACGCGCCGCAGTTGCGGAAGCCAGGTCGCTATCGCAAAGAAAAAGAGCGCAGACGCAACCATCAGGCTTGCCAGCATCGCTGGCCCGCCCTCATTCAGGGCGAGCACCGACAATGCGATATAGTTGGGCGTCACGCCCACGACGACCAGATGCCCCGCGCCCAATCGACCTAGCCTGGAGGCTTGCAACGCGGTGACTATCCCGACGATGATCAGCGCCGAGAATACCGCCCAGGTGAGGTATGCTTCGTCCTGGCCGGCCGCCAGAACATTGATGACCACGATCGAAATGGCGGGCGGCAGCACCAGCATGATGCCCTGTATGCCGACGACGAAGGACGAGAGTGGCGCGCACGGCTCGTCCGGTTCGTAGCGAATGTGGTCGTTGACAGGGGTTGACGCCAAGCTGAACCTCCCAATCAGGTTTTGTCGCTATTGCTGCTTTCTGTCGCGGTGAGTGGCGTCAAGAGTAACTGATGTTCCGAGGTTGCGTCAAATGAGCACGCCGCCAACCCTTCCCTCAAAATTCCCGGCCACCGGTGCGAAAAGCTAGGCAATCCTCTCGTCGTATGTTTAATTACGCTTCATGGTTTCGCGCCTGTCCTGCTGGCTCCTTGCGGCCCTCATCCTGACTCTCGGGCCTCCGCCTTCTGCCGTTGCTGAAGAGACAAACAGCTCCCGGAAGCGCACCTGGAAAACGGTCGCAGAGCTCTCACCGCAGGAACGGCAGAAGCTGGACCTTGCGACTGATACCCCTCGCCATCCCCAGGTGCCGTATCTGCCGGCTGAACCCTATCCTTTTACGCCACCCTATACGGCTGAGGAGATGGGCTATCGGCTCATGGAGTTTACCTTCTATCCGCGTTGGTCAGCCGTGTTTGCCAGGGCGTTCTCGTCGATTTCCACCCAGGGTGTGCTTCTCAACCCGGGCAGTACAACCAATTTTTTGGCCTATCACTCAAGCGCGACAGGTGTGGGCGCAGAACTCGCCCTCAAGCCTGGCGAAGAAATCTACCGGTATCTCAGTCAGCGCACTGCTCCCGCCGCCGCAGAAGGTTCGCAACGACTCTCGATCCGTTATCGCACCGGGAAAGGATTCATCAAGAAAGAAGAACGGTTCCGGTACTCGCAGGCCAGGCGTCGGGTTCGTCATGACGTGCCCCGCCGCCGGCAGGGCAAGCTACCCAATATGGCGTTCACACCTGACGATACGTATGGACGCGACGCCTGGGAGTTTTCTTGGCGGGTGCTGGGTCTGGACACGCTGTATCAAACTGTGCGCTTTCCCAATACGCGGCCTAGCGTCATCTTGCGGAATGGGCAGACCGGCCAGTTTCAAGAGCGGCGGACGGCTGAGCTCAAGCTGATGGGAGACAGCTATCGGTACTATACGGCCGAGGGCGGGGTCCGGTGCTATGTTGTGGAGGCCCAGGCCCGTCCCGAATGGCTGCCCAATTACTACGTACCGCGGCTCTTGTTTTGGCTGGAGGAACATTCTTTTTTCCCGCTGCGCATCGAAAAATACGGTCCCGACGGGAATCTCGGCTACATCGAGGTCAGACTCGCTGAACTTTTTAATTCGGCCCTGGGGGAGCGGGGGTATGGATCGTTGTTTACCGTGTATTGGGATATTGCCGATGACCTGATGTCCTATTTTGTGAACGACAGTCACCGGGTAACAGCCTGGAAGCCCCAGGAAGTCGCTCTTTTCTTTAGCCCGGATTTTATGCGCCGACAGTGGTATCTTGATTCTTCTGTCAAGACTCAGGCCCAGGTGCCCTCTCCCGCCCTCTTTTTTTTACGGCCCGCTTTAGAGGAAGAGAAATTTCCCGAGGAACGTTCGCTCCAACTCCCTGCTGAGATTATAGCCCGCGTCCAAGCCCAGGAGACAGCCGGACGGCTGGTGTTTGAGGTGAGCGAGCAAGGGCGTTGAGGCTCTTCGCCAGCCTAAAAGGCAGCCCCAACGCTACACAGACGGGCTTTGCCAACCGCCAAGATTCGTCTCCAGATAGTGGGCGACGGCCAGGGCGACATCCTCACGCCAAGGACGGGCGACGATCTGAAGTCCAATCGGCAGTCCCTCAGCAGACGTCCCACAGCGCACGACCGCGCCTGGCCAGCCGGTCAGATTATGGGCGAACGTATAGGTAAAATCCGGGCCGTCGGGGTCGTCATGGCGCGTGGCGGGTGTGGAGCTGACAGGACACAGCAGCACATCGTAGGGCTCCATAAACGCCAGCATTTCACTCCGGTAGCTATTCCATCTGCTCATTTCCTGGGTAAACTCCGTGAGCGATACTGGCTGAGCCGTTTGCATCCAATCCAAGGCGGACGACATACGCTCAGTCCCGGCTGCGCGGATAAGCTGACGTATCCAGGCTCCTCCATCCGCAAGATAGAGACTGAACCACAGCCGTTCTGCGTCGCTCACACCCTGCGGTCGATCTTCCGTGACCGAAACGCCATGGTCGGCAAGCACGCCGGCCGCGGCTCGAACGGTGCTGACGGTGTCCGGGCTGGGGGATTTGATCCCGTTGTCCGTGAAGAAGGCGACCCGCAGGTCTCTCACGCTCACGTCTTGGGGGTCTCCCAGCGGAGTTGGCACGACCGCGGGGTCATGGCCATCCGGACCGGCAATAATGGATAAGGTCAGGCTCAGGTCTTCGACGTGGCGCGCCATGGGGCCAATCTGGGTAAAGGCATCCAGGGCACCGACCTCAAAGGCAATGGCATGTCCGGTGCGGGGCACGCGGCCCGAGGTGGGTTTGATACCGGCAATACCGCAGTAGTGGGACGGCATGCGAATGCTGCCGCCCGTGTCGCTCCCCAGGTCGAGCGCCGAGCCGCCCGCCGCAAGAATCGCTCCGGCTCCCCCACTGCTGCCCGCGGGCGACCGCTCCACATCATACGGATTATTTGTCCGGCCATAGACATCGTTGTCCGTAATCCCCGCCAGGGTAAACTCCGGCGTGTTGGTTTTGCCCAGGATGATGGCCCCCGCGGCACGCAGACGCGTTACTACTGTAGCGTCGTGCTCAGGAGTAAAATCGGCTCGCCCCGCTGTCCCCCAGGTACTGACCATGCCGGTGGTGTCTAAGGAATCCTTGAGCGTGATGGGAACACCGTGCAATGGGCCGAGGCGCCCTCCTCGCGAGACGGCTTCATCGGCCTCCCGCGCCTGTTGTCGCGCCGCTTCGGCCTGAAGCTGTACAACGGCGTTGAGCTTAGGATTGACTGTTTCGAGGCGGGCCAGATGCGCATCCACCACGGCCACCGAAGAGACGAGATTTGTCCGAATAAATCGAGCCAGCGTCGTAGCCGAAAATGAGGTCAATTCCATGACTTTCTCCCTCCGTGAGCGTCCGTATACGTGGCGGCGTCTCGTTCGCGCCGCTCAAGAACCATTATAGAAATTGAGAAACTCTTTACAGGGGTAATGTACGAGAAGTGATTTCTGGTGTCGATGGTGTTATCAGGTGAGGATAGGCGAGGGGGAGCAGAAGAAGATGTATCGGCGTGTGTCGGGTCCTGACAAAGCGAGGAGAAAATGAGCGACCGTGACCGTGAAATTCGAGAGATGCTGGACCGGGCGTGGCGCAAGGAGGAGCAAAAGCAGCGAGGCTTTCTGACGCTCTCGGAAAACGACATGCGCCTGCTTGAGGATTACTATGCGGCCGGCCTGCCGTATGGCAATACGCCGGAAGGCTTTAACCAGTGGTTGGAAGAACGCAGCTAGGCTCAGGACTCATAACCAGAAGAGTACGGTAGTGGCCAGATAGATGGCGCTGAAGAACGGGCACAGCGGTCATAGCGAGTGACCCAGCGGCAGTGTTTGAGCCTATTGAAGGCGCGCTCGATCCAGTTGCTGTGCTTGTAGAGCGGGGCGGTCAGAGAGGCGGGACTGCGAGCAACCTTGTCTGACAATAAGGGGCTATGGTGCAGTCTGCGTGTTTGGAAGGGTTTGACACAAAATATTTCTTCCGAGAAAAAAGAATGGACATTGGGAAGAAGGAGGGCGGAGGATGTCTGTCCGTGTTGAGTCTCCACAGCAAAAAATACGCGTCATGATCCAGGCTTTTGTGTGTGGTGTACTGTTGTCGAGCGTGAGTAGTTCTTCGAGTTGGGCCTTCTCGCCAACCGAAGAGGGAAGTGACGGCGAAGCGCTCTACCAGGCACACTGTGCGCGCTGTCACGAAGGACAGGTCAAACGCGCGCCGCATCGCGACGTCATGTCACGCCTGCCGGCCGTGATGGTCCTGCATTCCCTGGAACGTGGCAGGATGAAGTTCCTCGGCATGGCCCGGACCAATCACGAGCGGCGCGCCTTAGCCGAATGGATCACCGGCAAGCAACTGCCGCCTCCGACCGAAAAGGACGAGACGGTCGCCGGGTTCTGCGCAGACGCGCCGGGCGAGTTCGTGGTTGAAGCCGGCGCACCGCAGTGGAACGGCTGGGGGGTGGATGTCTTCAACACCCGCTTCCAGTCCGCCGAGGCTGCCGGGATCAGCGCCGAGCAGGTGCCCCATCTCAAGGTCAAATGGGTGTTTGGGCTACCCATGGATTTTCGGGTCTCCCAGCCGACTGTGGTGGGCGGGCGGGTGTTCATCGGTTCGCTCCAGGGCCGTATTTATTCGCTCGATGCCAAAACCGGCTGCTTGTACTGGTCGGTCAAAACCGCGACCGGGGTACGCGCCACCCCGGTGATTGACAATCTGCCGGCCACCACCCCGCCGCGCTATGTTGTCTATGTGGGGGACGCGGCAGCCAATGTGTATGCGCTGGATGCCCGCACGGGCAAGGAACTCTGGAAAGCGCAACCGCCTGTATGTGACCACGGGAGATAATTATTCCGACCCAACCTCGCTGACGAGTGATGCGGTGATGGCCTTTGATATGCGGAGCGGCCAAGTCCTGTGGTCAAAACAGTTCACCGCGGGTGACGCCTGGAATGTCGCCTGCGAGATTGGGGACGACACCAACTGCCCCGAGGCGCGCGGCCCGGACCTGGATTTTGCCTCCTCGCCCATCGTGCGGATACTGCCCGACGGTCGGCGGGTGATCCTGGCCGGCCAGAAGTCCGGGGTGATGCACGCCATCGACCCGGACCGCGATGGTGAGATTCTGTGGCAACACCGCGTCGGCAAGGGCGGCCTGCTCGGCGGGATTCAGTGGGGGTCGGCGGCAGACACCGAACAGGTCTATGTGGCCCTGTCCGATGTCGTCCGTAAGACGGTAGAGAATGCGGACGGAAGCTGGACCAGGATCCTGGACGGCAGCGTCGGGGGTGGCATGTTTGCCATTGATATCGAGAGCGGCGAGCGTCAATGGCACGTCCCAGCGGTCGGCTGTGGAGACCGTCCGCAGTGTAGCCCGGCCCAGTCGGCGGCCGTGTCGGCCCTGCCCGGCGTGGTGTTCTCCGGCTCGGTTGACGGCCATCTGCGCGGCTATGCCACCGACACCGGAGAGGTGGTGTGGGACTACAACGCCGTCCAGGAATATGCAAGTACCAACGGCGTCAAGACCAAGGGCGGGTCTTTTGACGGCCCGGGGCCGACCATTGCGGACGGTATGCTGTATGTCCACTCCGGCTACGGCTATCGGGGCGGAATGTCGGGCAACGCCCTGATCGCGTTTTCGGTCAATGGGGAATAGGCTCCCCTTCACGTTGTCGAGGCGCATCTTGGGCCTGCTCCTCCAACGGATGTATGGTCTGACTGGTGTCCATGTTGTCAGGGGCTGGGTGGGTGGCTCACGCGTCGGCGAGAGCGCGCCGTGCCTCTTGCTACGCTTCGCAGGCTCCTCCCCGGCTTGACTTCATTCGCACTCTCGCTTATCGGCCTATTTTTGGGGTTGCTTCCCGTGTCTACTCTCCTCTACGAACCTGATGAACACCTGCCGTATGGGCTTGCCTTTGGCATCAGCGTACAACGGGTGATGGCCATGGCGCCCAGTCTGGTGCTTATCCCGACCATTATCATGCGGGCGGCAGAGCAGGACGAGACCTACCTGGCCTGGACCATCTTCGCCATGTTGATGGTCAATGCCGCGATGACGGTCTTACAGACCTTCCGCATCGGACGCGTGGGCTCCGGCTATCCGCTCGTTATGGTGACCAGCAGTGCCTTCATCGGCGTGTGCATCAGTGCGCTCGGTGCGGGCGGGCCGTCCCTGATGGCGACCCTGCTTCTCGTGGCCGCGGGCTTTCAGTTCGCGCTGGCCACCCGTCTGTCCTTGTTGCGGCGCTTCATCACGCCGATGGTGACCGGGACGCTCCTGGTCCTGATTGCCGTCTCCATCATGCCGGCGATCTTTCGGATGCTGACTACCGTGCCGGACGGGACGCCGTGGGCCGCAGCCCCGGCGAGCGCGGCGGCCACCTTTGCCACGGTCGTGGCGCTCCTGTTGTGGGCCTCAGAGCGGTGGCGGTTGTGGGCGCCACTCATTGGGATAACGGTCGGCTGCGCGGTAGCCGCACCGTTTGGTCTGTACGACCCGGAGCCTATAGGGGCCGCACCCTGGATTGGTTTTCCCCTGAACGCCTGGCCGGGGGTGGACTTGACGTTCGGTCCTGCCTTCTGGTCTCTCCTGCCCGCCTTCCTGTTCGTCATGCTGATCGCCACGACGGGGACCCTCGGCCATGCCGTCTCCACGCAACAGGTCTCGTGGCGCCGGCAACGGGCGACCGATCTCCGTTCGGTTCAAGGCGCGGTGGCTACCGTCGGCGTGAGCAATCTGCTGTGTGGCCTGGCCGGGACGATACCGACCGGGACCGCCCCGTCGAGCGCCCCGTTTGTGGAACAGTCCGGCGTGGCGGCGTGCCGGGTCGCGGTGTGCGTGGGCATCCTCTTCGTTGTCTTGGCCTTTCTGCCCAAGGTGATGGCCGTGTTGATCGCCATTCCAAGCCCGGTGGCGGCCGCCTATCTGGCTATTCTGTTCGGTCCCATTCTGGTCCAGGGTATGCAACTGGCCCTCCAGAGCGGCAACGACGCGCGCAAGACGCTCATCATCAGCATGGCGGTGTGGGTGGGGATCGGCTTTGAGTCTCAGGCCATCTTCTCCGACTATCTGAGCGGGATGTGGGAGGTCCTGCTGGGGAACGGCATCACCGCAGGAGGTCTCATGGTGGTGGGGTTGACAGCCTTTATGGAACTGACCGGGGCCCGACGGCGGCGGCTCGAAATCGAGCTAGGGATCGCCGGACTGCCCAAGCTGACGGCGTTCCTGCGTGAGCTGGCTGCCCGCCTGGGCTGGAGCGAGGAGACGGCCCAGCGACTGTGTTTAATCGGCGAGGAGGCGCTGACGAGTCTGGTCCAGCAGATGGACGCCAGGGCGGCGGAGCACGCCAAGCCGCGCTTGCGGGTGCTGGCCCGCCAGGACGGGGCGGCCGTGGAGTTGGAGTTCATGGCTGCGGTGGGCGAGGAAAACCTGGAAGACCACATCGCGCTGCTGGGGGACCAGGTGGAGACGCTCGACGAGCGAGAATTCTCGCTGCGCTTGCTGCGCCACTTTGCCTCGTCCGTCCGCCACCAACAGTACCACAATATTGATATTGTGACCGTGCGCGTCGACGGCTCGAGATCGAGCCTGGACTCATAAACGGAGGAGACCTTCCAGTCCTTCAAGCGAGATATGGGGAAGCGGAAAGGCGCGGCTCACACCTCCCCTATAACCCGGAATGAACGTTCTTCAGCCCGCCCGGCCGTTTGCCTAAAATCGTTCAGCCGTGCTTGGCCGACTTCGACCCCTAAGTCCCGGACTTCCCCAGACCTGCTTTCGGCTGCTCGGACCGCTCCGTCCGAGAACGCCCAAAGTGTCAACCTTGGGCGTACGAGGAAGGGACGCGGCCAGTTATAGGTCCTGAGCCCAGGCTCCATGTCCAGCCGGTTGAAAAAATGGGGGCTCCCGGAGGAGCCCCCAACGTGCGGAGAGAAAGGAAGGGGGCAATTAGTCTGCGGCTGCCTCTGTCGCGACTTCGGTTTTCACCTCGATTGGAATACGTTTCGGCTTAACCTCTTCCGGGAAGGGCACCACGACTTCGAGCGTACCGTTCTTGGCGCTCGCTTCGATCTTCTCCGCGTCTATGCCTTTCGGCAAAACAAATGACCGGGCAAACGAGCCGTACGAGCGCTCTTGATGAAAGTATCCGCCGTTCTTGTCCTCGTGCTCTGCCTTGCGTTCACCCTTGACCGTCAGGCGATTGCCGTCCAGCGCAATCTCAACATCCTTGGGCTCCACTCCGGGCAAATCCGCTTTGATATGCAGCCTGTTGTCGTCCACATAACTGTCAATCCTGAAGGACGCCTCCGAGGGCATTCCAGTGCGGACTGCCGGCCAGCCGCGGGAAGAGAAAAAGCCGTTGACCACAGACTCCAGATCATGTCGCCAGGGCTGCATCGTTCCAAACGGTCCTCGCCATACACTCAGTTCTCGTCTCATTGTCTCTACCTCCTGTGGGTTTGGGTTACTGTCTGACACAAGACAAACGTAAGAACGATCGGTTTTGAGTCAAGGGGTCATAATAAAAATTTTGACTCGTTAATACAGGGGCACGATCTCCTCCCGGATGCGATGAGGACGACTTAGCGTGGTCCTGACTTTTTTATTACTCGTATGACCGCTCGCGTGCTTCTGGGCGGTTGGATACGCACGGGAAGCGGACGGCGGCGTGGCACGGTGGTTTTCGTATAGACGACTGTCGAGTGGATAGACTTATGCCCCAAATGCGCCTGTACTTCCTCCAGGGCATGTCCGTCCTCAAGCAGATGGGCGGCAACGGAATGGCGTAAACAGTGACTGTGGCGTTTCGACGGCGGAAGCTTGGCTTGCTCCGCGTACAGGCGGAAGAGTCGATCAATACGCTGGCGACTGACCGGACGCGCATTGCGCGACGGAAAGAGATAGGGCAGGGAGTCCCTGCGGTTTTGCAGATACGCTCGGAGCAGATGCAGATACTCTGCGGTCATCGGTTTCTCTCCGGCGACGCCGCCCTTGAGGCGTGGGACATGAATGCGGCGAGTGTGAAAGTCAACGTGCTCGCGCAGTAAGAGGCCAACCTCAGAGGCGCGCAGTCCGAAGGCGTACATGGCGGCAAACAGCACACGGTCGCGCTCGTCGGTAATCTGGGCAAAGAATCGCTCAACTTCTCGACGAGTCAACGTGACATATCTCGCACGGGGCTCCTGCTGCCGGGGTTCCACACCTTGAACTGAAGCACGTTCTTGGCGTGAAACTTTCGTTTGCAGTTCTCGGAGATAACGGGCAACGCTTTTCCCCTGTCGGGCGGCTTGCTGGGCGGCAAGCCGAAGGAGCTTTTCCTGTTGGCTGAGGTCGTCTTTCACAGGGGTTTCCCGCTCGTACTGATGGGTGGAGTCGGACTACGGAATGCCGAGCAGTTTATGGGTTTGCAGACTGAGCCGCCACCGCGGGTGATCCAGACAGTATTGCAGCGCCAGTTGGGTATTGCGCTCCCGCTCAGGGCCATCCATTGGCTGCAGGAAAAACTCCTGAAAATCGAGTTGAGCAAAGCGCTCTGGCTCGGCACCGGACTGGGGAAAGACGAGCTTCAGTTCACCGCCCTGCCTGAGGGCGAGGGTCGAGCCAGCCTTGGGACTGACACAGATCCAATCGATGCCCGGCGGTGGAAGCAGCGTTCCATTTGTTTCAATGGCAATCTCAAAGCCTTCTGCATGCAGGGCGTCAACCAGCGCGGCATCAAGCTGGAGCAGGGGTTCGCCGCCTGTACACACCACAAACCGAATACCGTCCGGCGTCCGCCGGGCCGGCCAAGTGGCAGCGACCGCCTGAGCCAGATCGCGGGCGGACGCGAAACGTCCCCCCCCGGAGCCATCCGTCCCAACGAAATCGGTATCGCAGAACTGACAGACCGCCGTAGCGCGGTCCTTCTCCAGCCCGGACCATAAATTGCACCCGGTAAAACGACAGAAGACCGCCGGCCGTCCGGTGTGAGCACCTTCGCCTTGGAGGGTATAAAAAATTTCTTTGACTGCGTAGCTCATGAAAAAAGAAAGGGACGCCAAAGACGTCCCTTGTCTGACCCGGAAGAGGAAAGAGGGAAATATCCGCGGATACAAACCCCTCAGGCTGACTTTTTCTTCCGAGCAGCCTTCTTTGGCGCGGCCTTCTTTGCTGCCGTTTTCTTCGCTGCCGTCTTCCGAGGTGCTCTCTGGACAGAGTCGGTCAGTGCTTTTGCCGGCTTAAAGGCCACTTTGTTTCGGGCCGGAATGGTAATCTCCTCCCCAGTCCGCGGATTGCGTGCCTTGCGTCTTTTCACTGAGCGTAACTGAAAGGTCCCAAGATTGGGGATTCTTAATCCTTTGTCTTTTTTGACCGTTTTTGTGATGAACGCCACAAAGGAATCCAGATTGTCGGCTGCCTGGCGGTTCGAGATCCCACCCCACGTCTCTGCCAACTTTTCCACCATTTCTGCCTTCGTCATGCTACCAACCTCCTCACCCGATTGGGTTTTACACTACACCCCACACCAGAAGTCGAGGGGACTCACCATTTGCCTATCAACTCTTCCACGAACCGGTCACTTCTTCTCTCCGTATCCTCCTCTCATCCTCCTTCCACAATCACAACGCGAGATGTCCGACTCCAGGCAGAAACGAGAAAGAAGAATGTTATACTCAGAGCAGAGACATCTCTTCAATTTTTATCCGTCAGGCTTGGGAATGTCAATAAAATCGGGCAAAAACAGCCGTAATCTACCGATACATCTCGACCAGTTCGATCATGCCGAGATCTTTGAGCGTGGAAAACAGGCGGCCCTTCACCTCGCGAGCCGTTCCCAGTTGAACAACCTCCTGGGTGAGAGAGTGGGCGGCGGTATAGGAGAGCGAACGGATGAGGCGTTTGATAACCGGGACAAAGAACGGCTCCATACTGAGTTCATCCAACCCGATACCGAGCAGCACGAGCGTACACAGCGGATCGGAGGCCATTTCTCCGCACATGCTGACTCGTTTCCCGGCGTGTTGTGCGGCATGGACGGTAGTGGCTATGGCGTTCAAGACAGCCGGGTGGAGGGGCTCATAGAGAGAGGCGACCTTGCGGTTATTCCGGTCTACCGCAAGTAAATACTGAATGAGGTCATTCGTCCCAATACTAAAGAAGTCCACTTCTTGGGCGAGTCGATCTGCTAACCATACTGCCGCAGGCACCTCAACCATCACACCGACCGGCATCAACGGGTCGAACGGTTTTCCCTCGCGTTGTAATTCATCCTTTGCCTGCGTCAACAGGTTCTTGACTTGGAGCAGTTCTTCTACGCTGGAGATCATGGGAAACAAAATACGAACCGGCCCATGCACTCCGGCACGTAAAATAGCGCGCAACTGTACCTTAAAGAGGTCGGCCATCTCCAAAGAGATCCGAATCGAACGCCAGCCTAAGAAGGGGTTATCTTCCTGGGGCAGCTTCATATAAGGCGGATATTTATCGGGTCCGAGATCCAAGGTGCGGATGGTGACCGGCTTACCCGCCATGCCAGTCAACACCCTTTGATACAGCGCTAACTGGGTCTCTTCGTCCGGGAAATCGCTATAGGTCAGGAACGGGACTTCGGTCCGGTAGAGCCCAACGTTTTCGGCTCCATGGCGCTGGGCAAATTCGATATCGCTTAGCAAGCCGATATTGGCTCCGAGCGCAATACGCACCCCGTCCCGCGTTTCTGCGGGGAGGTCGTGAATTTCTTCGAGATTCCGGTTAAACGCGCGATACTCGCGGTCAAAGCGGCTATACTCACGGACGATTTCAGCGCCAGGATTCACATAGGTCACCCCAGCATTCCCGTCCACGATCACGGCATCGCCCTGCTGGATAACGGCAGCGTGTTCGACCCCAACAACGGTGGGAATTTCAAAGGACTTCGCCAGAATAGACGTATGTGAGGTTGCGCCACCGTTGGCCAGGACGACTCCCTTCAACTGACGATGATCCACTCGGCAGAGGTCAGACAGAGAGAGATCGTCCGCCACGAGAATCAGATTCTCCCCTTGTGGTCCGCTCTTCTCCTCCAGGCCGAGCAGGTGGCGGAGGACCCGCTGGCCAATATCGCGCACGTCCGCTGCTCGGTCACGCAGGTGCTCACCGCCGGCTCGCTCCAGGGTCTCCACATAGCCTTCCGTGACTTCCTTCAGAGCGGTATCCGCGGCGTAGCCATCCCGAACCTGCGTTTCAATCTTCTCGATAAACGCCACATCTTCCAGCATCATGCGATGTACATCAAAAATCGCCTGGTCGATCTCTGGCAGCCGCTCTTGGACGCGTTCTTTGAGCGCATCAATCTCTTGAATCGACCGCGTCAGAGCGGCGTGCAGGTGCCCGAGTTCGGCATCCGGGTTGTCCGTGCGATGCTCTTCAATCGCGTCAAGACGAACAACCGGGTGGACAAGATGAGCCTGACCGGAGCCGATCCCAGGCGAAGCACTGACCCCGGTCAGCCGTAAACGGCTCGCCCGCCCCGGCCTCTGTGTTCGCTGGGCCCGTCTGCGCTCATAGGCACTCGGGCGTTGAATGGCCGCCAACATGCGCGCTCGATAATCCTGACGCTCTCGCTCCTTTGTATTGAGCGAGTCCTGCGCGCGGGCTTGCACGACGATGCCTGCAACCTGGGTGGCAATCGTTTTGAGCAGACGGACCTCTGCCTGTGGAAAACGGCGACGACTCCGACTCTGGACTATGAGCACGCCAAGTATCTTATCCTTGTCGCTCATCGGCAGGCCCAGAAATGAATGGAAGCGCTCCTCTCCGGTTTCCGGAAAGTATTTATTCCGTTCGTGCGTCATGGCATCTGGGGCGACGACGGGTTCCCGTGTTTCAATCACGAGGCCCGTCAGCCCTTCATGTTTGTCCAGACTGACTTTCCCGATAGCCGTCTGATCCAAACCGGTCGTTGCCCAGAGCGTCAGCCGCTCCCCCTTGGAATCTAAGAGATAGAGCGAACAGACATCGGTCCCCATTCGCTGGGTAATGATCCTGGTGATTTCCTGTAGCGTGCCGCGTAAGTCGTGAGCCTGAGAGAAGAGGGCGTCAATATCTTCGAGCAGGTGGAGCTCGGGCTGCTGCGCCGGCTGCGGTTCAGGCGGCACTCGTCCCTCGGTCTGTTTTTTCACGGCAGTTTTTGAAGATTCACTCATAAAATAAGGGAGCACATTCTATCTAAGGCCCTGGGAGGCCACAAGGCACGGAGCCCTCGCAGCCCCAAGTCTGGCCGGCCGGAGACCTCAAGCTGTCTTACAGATCAACTTGATGATTGAGCGGAGCATGCCCGTGTCCAATCCGGAACCCGGTGGAGATCGCGCGAGTCACAAAGTCTTTCGCGTGCGCGATTGACTCCTCGACCGCTTCGCCTTTGGCCAGCTCGGCCGTGATCGCGGCCGAGAAGGTGCATCCCGCTCCATGCGTGCACACCGTGTCTATTTTCTGACAGGAGTAGGCTCGAAAAGTGCTGCCGTCGAACAGCAGATCACAGGCGTCTTCTTCGAGGTGCCCGCCCTTCACCACCACATAGGCCGGCCCTAAGGCCTTAATACGGCGGGCGGCCTCTTCCATATCAGACCGCCGGACGACCTCCATGCCGGCCAGCAGCCCGGCCTCATGCAGATTTGGGGTCACCACAAACGCCAGTGGGAGCAGTTTCTCTGTCAGGGCTTGGCGGGCGTCTGCTTGGAGAAGGGCGTGGCCTCCTTTGGCGACCATCACCGGGTCAACGACCAGCTTCTGGACGCCATATTCTCCTATTTTGCGACTCACCACCTCAACGAGGGGAATGGATGACAGCATGCCCGTCTTTGCGGCCTGGATTTGCATATCGCCAAACACGCTGTCAAACTCCTGGGCGACAAAATCAGGCGGGAGCTCAACAACGGCCTGAACGCCCAGCGTGTTTTGGGCGGTCACCGCGGTCAGCACGCTCAGGCCATAGACACCGCGCGCCATAAAGGTTTTGAGATCGGCCTGAATACCGGCCCCACCTCCACTGTCCGACCCGGCAATGGTTAAGGCTTTGGGGCGTGTCATGGCCTGAGTATCTCGTGCACGTGGTCTACAGGAAATGACGCTGGCTAGGGGAACGCGCGTAACTCGCCAGTGTTCAGCCCCTGACCGGTGGAATAGCGGCCCGCTTTGAGCTCATCAATGAGTTCTCGGGTGGTCGAAAGGGGACGCTCGAAAATTGTGACCGCGCAGCCGATGGAAGAGGCAGAGTGGCTGTCACTGCCTCCAATGCGTTTACACCCGACATGCTCGGCCACCGCCTGGGCGTACCGATTTTCTTCTTCTGAGCAGGCACCGTTTACCACCTCAATGGCGTCCACATATTCCAGCACTTCGAGGGCGTTACTCCCAGACGCAGGATCGGCCTGGTCGATCGGGGCGGTTTTGTGGATAAACTGGAAGCGCGGGTCGAGCTTGTAGCGAAACGGGTGGTTGGCGATCAGAAAGCCGTCAACCTCATCGATAATGCGTCGCAACTCCTTGACCTTATAGATACCGCCGACATAGCGGTCGAGGCCAAAGGCTCCGACGTGGCCCCACTCGGTCGTGACCTCAATCCCCAAAAATAATGTCACCCCACGTTCGTGGGCGTACTGCTCGATTTCCGGGTCCGTCCAGGCATTGTCGTGTTCGGTGATGCAAATCCCCTCCAGGCCGATGGTGTGCGCCTGGTCGATCATCAGCAAGGGGTCAAGATTGCTGTCAGAGCTGCCGCGTGTCGTATGAACGTGGAAATCAACCCGCATGGTTTATAATACGCTCCTGTTTCGTAGGCCGCCTTTCTATACCGTCTTCTGCATACGCAGGCAAGAGTGCAACCCTGCGTCCCCGTTCAGACTTTCTCATTCGGTTCCTTTTGTTCTCCGCCCGGCCTGTGCTACAGTCCGCTTACCTCAGCTATGTCACTAAGGCTATTCCATCAGGAGGGGAAGCTATGAAGCGACCATTAGACGGCGTTCGCATTATTGACTGGACGATTTGGCAACAAGGGCCGGTCTCAACCATGATGTTGGCTGACTTGGGCGCCGAAGTCATCAAGATCGAAGAGCGCGTCGGAGGGGACCCGGGCCGAGGCGTGTTGAGTATTGCCGGTGCGTTGGTTGGGGCGACGAGTGGTCCGAATTTCTATTTTGAGGCCAATAACCGGCATAAGCAGAGCCTCACCCTCGATCTCAAAAACCCCAAAGCCATAGAGATTGTCTATCAATTGGCGGAGAAATCCGACGTCTTTGTGCAGAACTTCCGGAAAGGTGTGGCCGACAAGCTGGGTATCGGCTACGAGGCGCTCTCTCAGCGCAACCCGCAACTCATCTACGCCAGTGCAACCGGCTACGGTCCGTTCGGGCCGGATTCCGGTGAGCCCTCCTTTGACTATATGGGGCTGGCGCGCTCGGGCATCATGACCGCGGTGGGTGAACCTCAGATGGAACCCCTCAGCATTGCCGGTGGCATCGCCGATCAGATGGGCGCCATCATGCTCGCATACGGTGTCATGGCCGCTCTGCTGGCGCGCGAAAAATATGGCATGGGCCAGGAGGTCGATATCTCTCATCTGGGCAGCATGACTGCGCTTCAAGGGCTTAATGTGGCGTGCAAAGCCATTCTCGGCAAGGAGTTTAAGCGCATGCCACGCGCCGCAGCGCCGAGCCCACTGTGGAACCATTATAAATGCGGCGATGACAAGTGGATCTGCCTGGCCATGCCGCAGCAGGATCGCTACTGGTCCGATTTCTGCAAAGTCCTGGGCATTGAGCACGTCCTGGACGATCCCCGCTTTGCGACCATGGGAGACCGAGCCGACAACGCCAAAGATTTGATTCCCATTCTGGATGCTGCGTTCACCTCACGGCCCCGAGACGACTGGATGAAAGCCCTCAAGGAAGGCGGAGACTTCATTTACACGGTGGTCAACACGATTGCTGACCTGCCCACCGACGAACAGATGCTCGCCAACGAGTATATTGTCGATTATGAGCATCCCCGTATCGGCAAGACGCAGTTGGTTGGCGTGCCGGTTCGCTTGAGCAAAACCCCGGGCAACCCCAAAGGCGCGGCTCCAGAGTTCGGCGAACACACCGAGCACATCCTCACCGAGCTGCTGGACTATTCGTGGGAAGACGTGGCCAAGTTGAGAGAAGAGGAAGTGATTTAAGACAGGGATTGGGGACTGGGGATTTGGGGTCGGGGGCCGTGCAATTGAGGACAGCAACACCCGACTGAAACTCCGCCTGGCTCTCAAAGACCTGGAGCGATGATCCTTACCTTTCAACTCCTTCCGCGAGCACCATATGCGTTCGACCTGACCGTAGCCCGCTTCCGGCGTTTTGCGAGCGAGAACGTCGATCTGGTCGTGGGCAAGCAATACCAACGCCTGCTCGCGGCCGGTCGCCAACTGGCGTTGGCTACGGTGATGGATGTCGGCACGCGGACTAAGCCAAGGTTGACAGTGGAATTGCGTAGCCCATCCAGGGCTGCTCTCAAGCAGGCGGAGTTTCACGCTCAGTTGCGTCACATCCTGTGTACTGACTTTGATATCGGGCCGTTTTATCGATTAGGACGTCAGGACGAGATGTTGGCGCCGCTGGTAAAGCGTTTCCGTGGGCTACGCATTACCTCCAGCCCGACGCTGTTCGAGTCACTGGTCATGGCAGTCCTCTCCCAGCAGGTCAACCTCACCTTTGCCTATTCCATTAAAAAAGAATTGGTTGAGGCGTTTGGTCGTCAATGGCATGACAAGGGACATACCTATTATGCGTTTCCCGAGCCAAAGCGGTTTGCCAGCCAGAGCCTGGAGACCCTGCGCGGCTTTCGGCTGAGCAATGCCAAGGCCAGTACGCTGATTCGCCTGGGCGAAGCGTTTGCCTCTCGGACTTTGCGGCAGAGCGCAATCGCTCAGCTTTCAGACGAAGCAGCGATTGAAGCCCTGATCCAACTCAAAGGGATTGGCCGCTGGTCGGCGGAAACTGCACTGATGCGTGGCTTGGCCAGATCCGATGCGTTTCCGGGCGGCGACTTGGGCGTGGTCAAATATCTTGCCCAGGGCATGTTGGGCAAAAAAGAAAAGGCAACCGAAACCGAAATGCGCGCCTTTGCCGAGCGTTGGCGGCCTTATCGTGGGCTGGCCTTGGTTTATTGCTATGCGGAGCTCGCCCGCCGCCGCGCCGTGTAGGGGCAACCCTTGTGGTTGCCCAAGTCGGGCGGGGACAAGAATCAGAACATGCCCGAAATTTTGCCGTTCTCATCCATCCGCATCCCGGCAGCCGCAGGTTTTGCGCCCAAGCCGGGCATGGTCAGCATGTCCCCGGTGAGCGGGACGCAGAAGCCGGCCCCGGCCGAGAGCCGGATTTCACGCACACTCAGCACAAAGTCACGCGGCCGGCCGTAGCGTTTTGGGTCGTCGGACAGCGACATCTGGGTCTTGGCCATGCAAATGGGCACTTGGTCATACCCCAAGTCGTTGATCCGTTTGAGGTCAGTGCGCGCGCGTGGCAGCAGGGTAATATCCGCCGCGCCGTAAACTTTTTGGGCGATAGTCCGAATTTTGTCCTCAATCGGCATTTCTGTTGGATACAGAAAACGCTGGACCGGAGCCGGTTCGTCGCCGGCTTTCACTACCGCCTCGGCCAACTCCAGCCCGCCTTCTCCTCCTTGGCCAAACACGTCAATGACTATTGCGTCTACGCCCAGGGATTTGCTTTCCTCTACGACCAGTTGCAGTTCCTCCTCGGTATCGGTGGCAAACCGATTCACCGCCACAATCGGCCGGAGGCCAAATGCGCTCAGACTCTCGACGTGTTTAGCCAGGTTTTCCATGCCCTGCTTCAGGGTTGACAGGTCGGGCGTGTTCACGTCCGCCACTGGCGTACCGCCGTGCATTTTAAGCGCCTTGACCGTTGCGACCAGGACCACCGCGGCGGGCCACAGGTCGGCCTCGCGGCATTTGATATTGAGGAATTTCTCTCCTCCCAGATCAAACCCGAAGCCGGCTTCGGTCACTACATAATCGGCGTAGTTCAGGGCGAGTCGCGTGGCGAGAACACTGTTACAGCCGTGGGCGATATTGCCGAACGGTCCGGCGTGGATGAAGGCCGGCACACCCTCCACGGTCTGGACCAGGTTGGGTTTGAGGGCGTCTTTCAAAATAATGGCCATGGCCTCCGGCGCGTGAATCCGGTCCGCGGTAACTGCCTCCCCCTGGGACGAATAGCCAAGCACTATACGCGACAGACGCTGAATGAGGTCCGCGGGTCCGCTCGTCAGAGCCAGGATCGCCATAACTTCTGAGGCCGCAGTGATATCAAAGCCCTCTTCACGCGGGATGCCCATGAGCCGCCCGCCAAGACCCATCACGATTTGACGCAGCGCGCGGTCATTCATGTCCATGACGCGCCGCCAGCGAATCTGACGCACATCCAAATCCACCGTTCGGTGAAACATGGCGGCATCCATCATGGCCGACAACAGATTGTGCGCAGAGCTGACGGCGTGAATATCGCCGGTGAAGTGCAGGTTGATATCCTCCATGGGCAGGACTTGAGAGTGGCCCCCGCCACAGCCTCCGCCTTTCACCCCAAAGACCGGACCCATTGAGGGTTCGCGCACCGCTACCGTTGCCTTTTTCCCCAGGCGGGTCAGGGCCTGGCCCAGGCCTATCGTCGTGGTGGTCTTGCCCTCACCCGCAGGGGTTGGGTTAATGGCAGAAACAAGAATCAGCTTGCCCTGGGTCTGAGCAGGCGCGGCAGAGAGGGCCTCAAGCGCGATTTTCGCCTTCACGCGACCGTAGGGCTCGAGATGTTCTGACGGTAATGATAGCTGCGCGGCGATCTCTTCAATCGGCTTCAAGCGGACGGACTGGGCAACGGCAAGGTTTTGGTCTCGGCTCATGAAGAGTGAACGTACCCAGCTTTTTTGTCTGATGGAAGGGCAGGCTTACTCTTTTTCGGGCGGTTCCCTTTATCACAAACGATGGTCCACGCTCCTGACCGGTAGGCCGGCGCGTGCTATGCTGACCCGAACTTAGGAGTTGGCATGGCAGAACACTCTTCCTCTCGTCGGCGTTTACTGAATCTCGCCCTCAGCCTGGTGGTGAGTGGGGGCTTTCTGTATCTGGCGTTTCGCAACGTTGAACTGGATGAACTGGGCGTCGCGCTCGGCCGGGTGCAGGTTGGCTGGTTGTGTGTGGCCGTCGTCGTCAGCCTGCTCATTATGGTGCTGCGCGCCTGGCGCTGGCAACTGGAACTCCGTCCCCTCGAACACGTGCCGGTCGGCCGGCTATGGGTCGTGACCTCGGTCGCCTATATGACCATTCAACTGCTGCCGGTGCGCCTGGGCGAGGTCGTCCGTCCCTGGCTCTTATCCCGCCGTTCCCAGGTGTCCATTTCAAACGTTATCGGCAATCTGGTGGTCGAGAAGATGATGGACTCGATCTGTATTGTCTTCTATCTGCTGGCCGGCCTGCTGCTGATTGAAAGCCTGCCCGTATGGGTCCGTCGCGGTGCGCTGGTTCCAGCCGCGATTGCCGCTGTTTTCGTGTCCGTGGTCCTGCTGTTTTGGTGGAAGGGGGAGGCGTTTGTTGATCGCTGGGTCCTCCGCCTGCTCCCGGCACGTTTTGGCGATCGGGTCAAAAGTATTCTGGCCGCCATCACCGACGGGATGCGGATTCTGCCCAATCCCGGCCTGCTCCTGGCCGTCTTTGTGGTCTCCCTGCTGGTCTGGTTTCTGCCTATTGTGTCGAGCTATATCATGATCCGCGCCTTTGATCTGTCCGCGCCTTTTAGCGCGGCCCTGGTCATTTTCATTTTTATCAGCTTTGGGACGGCGCTGCCGAATCTGCCGGGCATGATCGGACCGTATCAATACGTGTGTCAGCTCGCCCTTGGCATCTATGGGGTGAGCGACGCTGACGGCCTGGCCTACGGCCTAGTCCTCAACGCCGTCCAGCTTCTGACCCTCATTGGCCAGGGGTTAATCGCCCTGCCCATTGCCGGGGTGAGTTTTTCCGATATTCGACAGGCCGGTGATCGGCTGGCGCAGCAGAGGGCGGACGCGGGCTAGGGGCAGTGAGAGCAAATCCGAATGGTCGTACCACCAGGGCCATGCTACACACAGGATATGGCACACCGCTTTCTCCCGAGGTTTGTTGGGGGCGTTGTTGTGGCTCTATTGGTCGCAGCAACGACAATATATGCCGATGATATTCTGGACCGCTTGCATAATAATATAGACCGCTTTGAGTTATGGAATGCATGCCAGCCAATACTCTTAATCGTCGAGCCCATACATGATGACGCCGTGCAGATTGGCTTGACATACGAGGCCATCTCAACGATGGTACGCAGCAGGCTACGCGCTGCCCGCCTCTATAGAGATCTTAATGTTCCCTTTAGTGATGATGGGAGGTTGATTCCATATCTGTATGTGAACGTCGGTGCTATCGGCGATGCACGAGCGATCGGCATACACGTAAGGTTCGCTTTCAAGAAGCATGTCTCTGATCCTATAAGTGGTAAAGATGGCATTGCCACTACCTGGAGAAAGGTTCGCGAAGGAATAACGACCTCGCCTGATGCTGACTTCATTCTCTCCGCGGTCTCACGACTAACGGATGAGTTCATTGACGAATATCTACGTGTTAATGAGTCGGCCTGCCCACGCTCACCCATTGACCCTTGATGTAGACCTTAAACCAAGGCGCGAGCACGTCCTTGAGCACCTCAACACAGCAAGGACAAGGGTCGGATCAAGCGAGGCGGAACCGGTTGCGGAGGGTCAGTAGCAGGAACAAGAGGAAGATCGGCCCGAGGACGGCCTTGACCGTGCCCACCACTTTCCTTCTCTTCATTTCTGACACAGCTTCTCCTTTCTCCCAACCCTCACACCCCTCTCAACGTGCCTTTTCTCACCACGTCAGCCGGAGCTATTCTACCCTACTCGTGTTCCTATCCAGTCGTGCGCCCTCTATAGCTATCTGAACTAGGAGCGGTCGATTGAGGTGGTTCCTCTCCGCTCCAAGTTCTGAAGAATCTTTCCTTGTCTTTGACAAACACCTTTTTCTCCGCATCCCAATACTCACAAGCGTCTTGGTTGAAGTAAATGCGATCATGGAGTTCTCGCAAGTTACCATTTCCTTCCTCAAGCTCTTCTCTGATCCTTCGCTTAAAGTCCCGGACTATCCAGATGTTGGACATCATTCTGTCATAGGCAATCTCAATGATTTGGTCGGCTGGGAATAAATCTCCATCAGTGATCTCCTTTTCAATGAAATACATAAACCCGTTTATATACGACCTTTTCCCTTCTTTTTCAGGGAAAGTAGCATCCCTTAATCTTTCCCATGCTGCCTTCTTCTCTTCTATAGGCAACTCTTCTTCCCTCCCTAACCGTTCTCCCGTCCCAACCTCCTCCCACAGCTCTCTGATCCTGGTGTCGAGCACATCCCCAACAGTCAGCAAGGGTTCGTCTCTCCCAAGAGCTTTTTGCATGGCCCATACTGCCAGTCGGACGACCTCCTCTATGAGGTGGACCGTAGTCGGTTCAATCGCATCCTTCCCGGTTCTGGTCTCTATTAGGCTGTACCGCCACGCTTCGTAATCCCGGTCAACCGCCTGCAAGAATTCCCCGATATTTTTATAGTTTGCATAGGTATGAAGAGAGGTGTACGCCCTGAATGCGCTCTCCATCTGCTCTCTTATCTCCGGCCTCACCTGCTTCAGTCTGTCGTTCATCTTGCTGAAGCTGTGTCCGCATTTCTTCATCGCCTCCAGATCGAATGTATGATCGTAAAAATGAATGAGGGTCTTCAGCGATTGCTCCAATAAGCAGTATCCGCTGCTGACATAGAGCCACGCGTTCGCCCAATGGTCTTTGGTCATCAAGTCCCTCTTAAAGGGATACTTCTTTACCGTCTCTTTGAACCCTTCGTAGGCTCCCTCAAGGGTGTCTGCTATGTCTTCATTGACCTTGAGATTGATTGTCATGATCCCCCTCACACCTCCTCGGCACTATGAAAAGTCGCTGTCCGACGCAATCAGGATAGTGAGCGTTTCATCTTTTTTCGGGGTGGGAGCTTCCAGTTGAGGTAGCTATTCCACAACCACGCCCGCTGCTTCGCGTCGTGGTCCTGATTCAGCAGTGCAAGCCAGAATGCCGTATGCTCATCTGCCATCTATGGAGTTCTTGCCGGAGAATATCTGGGACTTTGGTGTAGTGAAATGGCTCGGCCTCTGGATGCCGGATCAAGTCCGGCATGACGGGAGTGTACTGGCGCGGCTACGATTTAGCGTGAAACGGGCTAAGGCCAAATTTTCCCCGGATTCAGAATACCCTTGGGATCAAAGACGTGCTTAACGCCCTTCATCAGTTCAAGTGCGCCGCCGTGTTCTTGGGCAACATATTTCTGGCTGCCGAGCCCAATGCCGTGCTCGCCTGAAGCGGTTCCTCCGATAGACAGGACAAAGGCCACAATCTCATCTTTGGCCCGGTTGGCGACGGCCCAGCGCTGTTCGTCCGCCGGGTTTTCACGCAGCAGAGCGTGCAGAATACCGAGTCCGGCGTGACCAAAGGTGTGCAAGACGGTGCCGTGCCGCTCGGCAATCGCATAGCTCTGGTCAATCACCTCGGGCAGACACGAGACGGGAAAACCCATATCTGTGCGAATCGTTTTGGCGCGCGGGTTGAGGGCCTGAATTGCGCGGGTCGTGAAATGGCGAATCTCCCACGGATTGCGTCCGCCGGGCAGAACAATCCGCTCGCCCCGCTGCTCTTCACACAGACCCTGGGCGGTCTCGAACACTTCTTCGACTGTGCTCTCGGAACCGTGGACCTCAAGAAACAACGAGGGTCGCTCGGTGAGACCGAAATCCTGAAAGCGGTTGAGGGCGGCGATGGAACGTTGGTCAAGAAACTCGACCGCGGCCAGATCAACTCCGTAGCGCATCATTGCCGCGATCGCCGTGACCGCCGCTTTTTCGGACGGAAAGGTAAACGCGCCCTGTTTCCGCCCCTGCGGCAGACCGACCAGGGAGAGCGTCAGTTCGGTCGTAATGCCCAGCGTCCCCTCAGAGCCGACGAGCAGGCCCAGCAGATGATAGCCTGACGACGTTTTGCGGCTGCGCGTCCCCAGTTCAAGGACCTTGCCCGTGCCGGTCACCACGGTGGCGGCTTTGACATGAGCGCGCGTCCCGCCGTATTTGACCGAATAGATACCGCTGGCATTATTCGCCACCATCCCGCCAATTGTTGCCACATCGGAACTGCCACCGGGTGACGGCGGGAAAAACAAGCCATGGGCTTTGAGCCGGTCATTCAGATCGTTGTAGACGACGCCGGGTTGAACCGTGACCTGAAGGTCCTCTGCGTGCACGGTGACAACGCGGTCCATACGCGAGAGGTCCGCCACGATCCCGCCCCGGACCGGAATGGGGTTGCCCTCCAGGCTCGACCCCGCTCCCCGAGCTGTCAGCGCCAGCGTCTGCTCATAGGCATAGCGCACGACCCGGCGAACATCCTCGGTCGTCTGGGGCCAGACAACCACGTCGGGGAATGTTGGCGGACAGGCCGACTCGTCGTGTGAGGCAAGCTCCAGGTCGGCGGGCCGGGTGGAAACCTGCTCCGAGGAAAGCAGCGCTGTCAGATCATCCGTGAGAGACATCGGACTACCCGAACGGCTGGTCAATGTTCGCAGAGAGCAGGCCATCATCGCGACGTTTGGGCCGCATGTTCTGGGCCAGAATCTGCTTGCGCAAGCGGATGGACAGCGGCGTGACTTCGACCAATTCATCCGCGGCAATCCATTCCAGGGCGTCTTCCAAATCCAGGTCTTTATACGGAACGAGGCGAACCGCTTCATCTCGTCCCGCCGCACGCACATTGGTCAACTTCTTCTCCCGACACACGTTCACATCAAGGTCCTTGTCGCGCGCATGCTCTCCGACTACCATGCCCTCATACACGCGCGTGCCGGCCGGGATAAAGAAGACCCCGCGCTCCTGCAAATGAAAAAGCGAATAGGGAGTAGCCTGTCCTTCGCGGTCGGCGACCAGGGCGCTATTAGTCCGATTCTGGATCGGACCGTGCCAGGCGGCATAGCCGTTGAAGAGCGTATGCATAACGCCCGTCCCGCGCGTCTCCGTCAGAAAGCGTGACCGAAAGCCGATCAGGCCGCGCGAGGGAACGGAAAACTCCAGACCGACCCGGCCCGATTCCGGAGGGGCCATGTTTGTCAGGAATCCTTTGCGCTGGGCCATGAGCTGAGAGACCTGACCGACATAGTCCTCCTGGACATCGATGAATACCAGCTCCATCGGTTCCTGGAGTTGACCCTCACTTTCTTTTCCAATGACCGTTGGCTTGGAAACCTGAAGTTCGTAGCCTTCGCGTCGCATGGTCTCAATCACCACCGAGAGCTGAAGCTCGCCCCGCCCCATCACCCGAAAGGCGTCGGGCGAGTCGGTCTCCTCCACGCGCAGACTCACGTTTTTATGCATCTCGGCAAAGAGCCGTTCGCGGAGACGGCGTGACGTCACATATTGCCCTTCCCGGCCCGCCCAGGGACCGGTGTTCACCCCGAAGACCATGGCCAGCGTCGGATCGTCAATCTGAATCGTGGGCAGGGCCACCGGATTGTCACTATCGGAGATCGTCTCTCCGATCTGAATCTCTTCAATCCCGGCCACCGCAACAATATCGCCGGCCTGCGCCGAATCGATCTCGTGCCGTTTGAGCCCCTGCCAGCTATACAACTGGGCAACTTTGCACGGCAGGCGGGAGCCATCGGCGCGACACAGCGTATAGGCGGCCGTGCTCTGAAGCTCGCCCTGAATAATACGTCCGACGGCAATCCGACCAATATACTCATTATAGTCCAGGTTGTTCACGTGGAACTGCACGGGACCGTCCAGCGCATAGGCCGGACCGGGCAGGGCCGAGACAATCAGGTCAAAGAGCGGCTGAAGATTACGCCCTTCCTCGTCCAGGTCGCGTTTGGCAATCCCGGCCCGGGCGTTGGTATATACCACGGGAAAGGCGAGTTGCTCGTCTGAGGCGCCGAGATCGATGAAGAGGTCATAAATGGCATCCAGCACCGCGGCGACCCGCGCGTCCCGCCGGTCGATTTTGTTAATGCAGACAATCGAGGGCAGCCCGGCCTCCAGGGCTTTCTTCAGGACAAAGCGCGTCTGGGGCAGCGGACCTTCCGAGGCGTCTACCAGGAGCATCACCCCATCGACCATAGCCAGCGAGCGCTCGACCTCGCCGCCAAAATCCGCGTGGCCCGGTGTATCGACAAAATTGATTTTCACGCCCTGATACGAAAGCGCCGCGTTCTTGGCCAGAATGGTGATACCGCGCTCCCGTTCCAGGGCAAACGAATCCATCACCCGCTCTGCGACCTGTTCGTTGTCCCGAAAAGTACCGCTCTGTTTGAGCAGAGCGTCAATAAGGGTGGTTTTGCCATGATCGACATGGGCGATAATGGCGACATTCCGAATATCCTCACGCCGGGGCGTGCCATTGTGCAAAATCGTCTCCTCCATACACTTTTACTTTTTCCCGGCCCTCACTCCGAGCGGGACGGCGCGATGATATCGCACCGAGGACCGCTGGCGCGGCTGAGCCGGCGGTCCAGCGTCATCAGCGGACAGTCGAGCGCCTCGGCGAGGGCCACATACCAGGCGTCGTAACTGGTCAGGTTGGCCCGTAATGCCCAGACGCGCTCGGCAAACGGCGCAAAAGGGAACAACTCAAGGGCCAACCGCAGGAGATCCCTGTGAGCGCTCGTCGCCTCAAGACGGGATATTTCACCGGCGTGCTCCAAGCGGCGCAGAATATTGCTGGCCTCAACCAAGGCCAACTCCGGCCCGGCCAAGGGACCTTCGGCCAGCGCGGCTTCCGCCCACTGCCCCGCATGCCCCGAGTCGACCAAGGCCGCGACGAGTACGGACGCATCAACGACTCTCGTCATGTCCGGTCCGCATCACGGGTGTACAGAATACGGGCCGGCCGGACCCGGGTTCCTGCGGCGTCCTTGCGGGCGCGCACACCTTGGAGCCATTCGTCAACGGCAGGCCGGGACGCGATACGCTCCAGCTCCCCGCGCAGGAATTCCTGCATGGACTGGTGCTGCCGTGCGGCACGCGCTGCGAGTATATCGCGCACGGTCTCGGGGACGCCTCGTATCGTAATCTGTACTGGCATGACCGCATTACACCATCACTGACAGCAAACTGCAATCGGCCCCTAAACTCGCGCCGGTGATGATTGCCACACGGTCCTGTAAACCAAAGTCCATATACCCCTCCTAACAGCGCCGAAGGCGAGACGGCCCGAGTTGATTGCGCGCCCATTGTCCTGGCATTCCAGAGCCTGTCAAGAGGAAAAGCGTGGTGGCGTTGCGCGTCCGGCCCAGGAAGCGCAAGATGTGTCCCAACGTGTTCCGGCGCAAAAAAGTGTTCCCATTGTTATGCTGAAAGCTGTCTTTTTTGATTTTGATGGAACCCTGGCCGACGATGGGGCAACGATTGATCGGGCCCTCAAGACTGCGTTTGCGGTGATATGCGAACGCTGGCCGGACCTCAGTGCGGCGGCGCTTGAATCAACCTACCGTCAGATCTCCGGCCGCGCCTGGGGAGATTATGATCGCTACCTGCGCCCCCTGGGGTCAGCGGAGGCCATGCTCGCCTCTCTGTGGCAGCAAACCCTTGAACGGTTTGGCCACGATGACGCAGAGGTCGCGCACGCCGCGGCCACGACCTATTGGAAAAAGCGGTTACGCAACTGCCAACCGTATCCCGACGTGCTGCCCTTTCTCGCAGACCTGACCCAGCGCTTTCATGTCAGTCTGCTCACCAATGGCGCACCCAGCATGCAGCGGGCCAAAGTAAAAGCAGCCGGTCTCCATGAATATTTCCGCGATATCTTTGTCGGTGGCGAATTTGATCAGGGCAAACCCGCTCCCTTTATCTTTTCTGCCGCCCTCAGCGCTGCCAACTGCCGCCCCGAAGAAGCCGTGTATGTTGGCGACTCTCTGCTGCACGATATCGTGGGCGCTCGAAACAGTGGGCTGCATAGCGTCTGGCTCAACCGGAAGAGGCGAGCCAGACACGAAGTCCTGCAAGCCCATACGGCGGACGGCCTCGACCGGTTGGCCCAGCCCGATTTTGAGATTAGCCATCTCTCGGCGTTGCCGGCCTGTCTCGACCAACTCTAGGACCTGCTTGCCCGAACAGCCTCCCACTGATAGCTGAGGCACTGCGAGCCAGAAGAGACCGGCATGGAAAAAAACGCCTATAAAATCCTGTTGTTCAATTATTATCGGGATGCCGAATTGCGCGGGGCTGACTTGATTCTGCGGCTAATCAACCTTGCGGAGAACCAGAACATCCAAGAAAAGCTGGCCCGCCATTTAGCGGATGCGACCAATCACGCCTGGCTCTGGACCGAGCGTATTCTGGCGCTGGGCGGCGAGCCCATGCGGATTGATAATGGCTACCACCGTCAACTCCGGCGCAAGGCCGGCCTGCCGGCGAATTTTCTTGACCTGCTGGCCCTCACCTGCGTAGTAGCTGAGCGAGCGCACAGACGCTACACGGAACACGCCGCCCGGTCCGATGTCGCCCCGGAGACGCTTAAGATTCTGCACGAGATGCAGGCAGACGAGAAGGCGCACCTGACCTGGATCAGGGAAAAGATCGCCGAACTCGAAGCCAAAGAGGGCAAGGAAAAGGTGGATGCCGCCCTCCGGCACTATCGGGAGATCGAGGCGGCTGTTTTCGCCGACATGCAGCAAGAGGAACAGCGCGCCCTCGCCCAGGTTGGACCGGACGAAACCAGTTAGAGATTGGGTGCGCCGCTCAAATCCTCTTTTTCTGATTTGCCACGTAGTCGACCAGGAGATATTCCCCCAGATTGTCCGGGCGGGTGTAAAAGGCGCGACCGCGATTCATCTTGGTCATTTTGTCCACAAAGGTGCGCAGGCTCGGGCTGTCGTCGAGCATGAAGGTATTGATCGTGACTCCCCGCTTGGTGACTTTCTCCACCTCTCGCAGGGTCTCCTGGGCTGCCCGCATACTGATGCCCCCAAAAGACAGCGGCCATTCGCAGTAGAGTCGTCCCCGCGAAAAATAGGCGGTGGGCTGGCCATCCGTCACCACAATGATGTGCTGATTATGACTCGGGTGGCGGCGCAGCAGGTCCCCGGCAAGCCGCAGGCCGTCCTGGAGATTGGTAAACGGGTCGCCCATATTCCAACTCGCCTCGGGCAGGTCTTTGACCTTGAGTTCCACGGCCCGCGTGAAAAACCCGACAATCGAAAAATAATCCCGCGGATAGCGGGTGCGGATCAAACTCTCCAGCGCCAGCGCAACTTTTTTCGCCGCTCCGAAGCGACCCTCCCAACTCATGGACCAGCTCATATCGAGCAGAAGGACGGTCGAGGTGGTGGTCGTGTGGTCGGTATCGAAAATCGTGAAATCACCCGGCTGGATGGACAGGGGGACACCCGCGCTCCGCTGTATGGACTTTTTGAGCGTCCCGACCAGGTCGAGATGCATCGGGTCTCCGTACTGGTAGGGTCGGGTCTCGTCTATTTTGATCTCGGCCATGCCACGATGGTCGGTGGCGTGCGAGCCGTTCCGGTCGCGCAGCAGATTGGTATAGATGTCTTGCAGGGCGAGTTGACCAATCCGCCGCACGCCCTTGGGCGATAATTGCACCCGACCCTCGCGGTAGATCAAAAACCCGGCTTCTTCCAATAATGACTGCATCTCCTGGAGGTTCTGAAAGTCCTGGCTGGCGGCCTGGCCAATCAATTCCTGAAGCTGGTCCGGGTCGATCTTCTCCGGCTGTCCGGACAGCAGATTTTGCTCCATTTCCTGGAGCTGCTCCATTTCCTCCATCAGTTCCAGCGCTTCCTGATAGCTGAGCGGGCGCGGTCCGTTGAACAGATCATTGAAACGGCGCTGAAAGTTCTCCAACGAGCGGATATTGTCAAACTCCTGCATGAGTTCGTCAAACGCGGCCTGGGCGGCCTCGTCCTCGAACTCATAGTTCGACAGCTTCTCCATTTTCTCGCTCAGGCGTTGCGGCAACTGCTGGAGAAACTGCTCCTTCTCTTCGAGTTCGGGCTGCTGGGGACGCTTCTGCTCCAGCGTGCGCTGCTCCTGATTCAGAATGGAGTCCAGCCGGTCCTGCATCTCATCGAGCGAGGAGCGCATATTGGACTCGCGGTAGCGTTTGCGCATCTCCTCGCGCAGGTCGCGCACGAGGTCGTCCAGGCCCTTGAGCTTATCGTCTTCCTCCCCGAGCCCCTGGCGCATGAGTTGCTCAAGCGCTTTTTGCATATCATCCGTCGAGGACAGATGTTCGGCCAGCTCTTCAAAGATTTTGTCGGCAGACAGCCGAACACGCTGGCTGCCATCCCAGTCGGTATAGCGAATGGTGATCATGTCAGTCTGGAAGCGCGGTCACGGAATGCCGGGATCATAGAGCAACCCGCCCGCCTTTACTATACCCGCAACCCGGCGGAGCGGGGGGAAGGGGAGGGCCCTTATTTAACGTCAGGTTGTTATCGTGATAAGCGTTCGTTCGCTTCCCAGATATCTGTCTCCAGAGTCGGCTCGACAATGTCCCCATGAATTTTTACTGTTCCGAACAAGGCATCCTGCGGGTAGCCGTTTTGTCTGGGAACAGGCGGAACAAGTTGAGCAACCGGCTTGCCACGTTTCGTAATGGTTACAGCCTGTCCGGTCTGCACGACCTCGTCGAAAATCGCCGAACATTTTGCCCTGAACTCTAACGCACTGATTTCTCGCATGGGGCTAGATTACATGGCCGGCCAATTGAATCAACGCAGCATGTTCTCACCTTAATGGGTTTCGTTTTGACATTGTCATATATTTATACTAATTAACCTGACGCCAAAGGGCTATAAGGAGGGTAACGCTATGTCATTGGAGGAACTGCCTGCTCCGAATGTTGGGGCACGCTTGCGTGTCGCACGCGAGACGGCTGGCCTGACACAGGCCGATGCAGCGTCCAGCATTGATATCGCGCGCACGACGCTGGTCGCCATAGAGAAGGGTCAGCGTCGGATTCGCACGGACGAACTCCAAAGGCTGGCACGGCGGTATCAAACGTCGGTCAACGCCCTGCTTCGCCACGAGTCAGTATCTCTTGATCTCGTCCCTCGCTTCCGCAAGCTCAGCACGGTCAGCGACCACGCTACCGATAGCGCGGCCCGGCTACTGACGGATCTTGTTCAGGCTGAGGTGGAGCTTGAAAATACACTTGGTATCACGCGCACTCGAAATGATCCTCCGGAACGGCCGCTCATGCCAGGCGATGTCCATGCCCAAGCTGAAACCAATGCGACCGAACTGCGGCATTGGCTCGGATTGGGATTGTCGCCGGTCCGCGACTTGGTGAACCTGCTTGAATTGGACCTCGGCGTGCGCGTCTACGTACGTCCACTCGACTCTCGGGTGTCCGGCTTGTTCGCCTATGACGAGGAGGTCGGCGCATGCATGCTGCTAAACGCCAACCATCCACACGAACGCCGAACCCAGACCGGGGGGCATGAACTTGGGCATTTCGGCTCAAGTCGTCGAAAGCCCGATATTCTGCATCTCAACGAACGGGAAAGCTCACGCGAAGAACGCTACGCCAACGCCTTTGCTCGTGCCTTCCTGACGCCGGCGCATACGGTCATGCTCAGATTCCAGGACCTTACTGCGGGTGCGTCCCGCCTCACCCGTAGGCACATTATTCTGCTTGCCCACACCTTCGGTGTCTCGCGCGAGGCAATGGTCCGGCGGCTTGAAGAGCTTGGCCTGACCAAACCGGGGACCTGGGATTGGTTCCAAGCCAATGGCGGAATCACGGATGAGCAGGCTCGTCAGGTTCTTGGCGACTTGGCCGCCGTTGATACAGGTAAAATGGAAGCGGAGCGTCCCACGACGCTCCGCCTGAATCTGCTGGCTGCGGAAGCTTGGCGGCAAGGCCTGCTCAGCGAGGGCCAACTCGCCCGTCTTTTACGCCTGAGTCGGGTCGAACTGCGTGAGATTCTGGACGATGGAGAAATCGAAGGGGTTGAGGCGGATGGAATGTCGAAGCTGCCTCACTGATTCCGCGCTGTCCGTTGTTGCTGACACGAGCGTCATTATTAACCTGAACGCAACCGGGTACTCGGAGGCGCTTCTTGGTGCCTTGCCCAACCGACTCCTCGTTGTTGAGGAAGTTTCTTTTGAGCTTGAGGTCGATAGCAGAACCGGACGCAACGACGCGGAGGCACTATCCGCGCTGGTAGCTCAGGGAAGTGTGGAGCTTGTCAGGCTCGGAGACATCGGGACTCGGCATTTCATCAGTCTCGTATCTGGCCCTGCCAACCAAACCCTTGATGACGGTGAGGCGGCGACCATCGCCTGCGCACTGGAGCACGGCGCGACAGCCCTCATAGACGAACGCAAAGCCATTCGGATTTGCGCCGAGCGATTCGGAGCGCTTTCGACATGCTGTACGATAGACATTTTTGCGCAGGATGACGTTCAGCGAATCCTGACACGTAACACACTCGCCGATGCCGTCTTCAATGCCTTATATCAAGGCCGGATGCGTGTTCCCGCGCATTATGTTGAGTGGGTCGTCAACCTGATAGGTCAGGAACGGGCCGCACGGTGCCGCTCCCTGCCAGCGTCGGTCCGGTCGGCCGGGTCACAGCGCTCATGATTGTGTCAAGGCCGCTTATCGGTAGAAGGACTACAAAGGAGAAAGTGTGAACATGAACTACGTCTTGATTGACCTGGAAAATATACAGCCGGAGCACCTGAGTGTTCTAGCTGGACAGAACTTCAAGGTCCTTGTCTTCGTCGGCCAGAACCAATCAAAGATATCATTTGATCTCGTATCCGCCGTTCAGCATTTAGGGAAAAACGCCGAGTACATAAAAATTCAGGGCAACGGACCAAACGCCCTTGATTTTCACATCGCGTTTTACATCGGCCAGTTTTCCACCGAGAACAGCGATTCCCATTTCCACATCATTTCAAAGGATAAAGGCTTCGACCCGCTGATTAAGCATCTTGAATCAAAGAAAATTCAGGTGCACCGGCATAAGGCTATTACTGAGATACCCCCGCCAAAGCCGGCAAAAGCGAAAAAAGAGCCCGCTCAAGGTTCAAAACCTGCGAGTTCAGCGCCACAAGAAGAGCGCCTTCAGAAAATTGTTGAGTCCTTGACTGCCCAGGGTAATAAAAGACCAAGAAAATTGAAAACCCTTTCCAATTCGATCAATGCGCTATTTTCAAAAAGCTTAACAGAGAATGAGCTGAACGCTCTTATCGACGAGCTGGTAAAGCGCGGCAGCGTTGTTGTCAGCAGTAATAAAACCAACGTGAGCTATCAGCTGAAAAAGTAATTATTGAAGCGTCTCCCAGTCGTGATACAAAATGACCGAGAGTAATCGCTAATGATGCGTCATGTGTTCCTGAGCTTTTCTATGGGAGACGAGGACCTTGTCAATGTCTTTCGCGGCCAGGCAGCGAACAGGCAATCAGCCTTGGTGTTTCATGACTACTCCATCAAGGAAGCATTTGAGTCCACTTGGAAAACAAACGCGGAACGCCTCATCCGTGCCAGTAGTGTCACGATATGTTTGATTGGCAAAACAACGTATCGGAGCAAAGCTGTCGATTGGGAGATCAGAAAGAGCGCGGAACTCGGGAAGACTGTCATGGCGGTTTCCATTGAGCCGACGGTACCAAAAGTTCCGCCGGCTCTTACGGACCTGAACGTGCAACCCTTGCCGTGGGATATGGAGAGAATAATGGGGGAGTTGAATGGCATCGGAACCGAATACGGTCGAACAAGGGCTTTTCGGAGAGCACGAATCTGGAACGTTGAACGAGGCCGAAGCCCCGATACTGCTTGAACAGTACAAACTCTTTGTGGGGACCTCGGAAGCTCTGGTCTCTCGCCGACAGCGAGTCAACACTTTCTTCCTTTCTGTTAATTCCATCATCCTTGCGGCTACAGGGCTTCTCATACGTGAGCAAACGGCAAATAGCTTAGTCGGTCCCGCCCTCATCGTGCTTGGCATGGGTGGAATGGCCCTCTGTTTCGCATGGCGGCGCATGATATTGTCCTTTGGTCAACTCAACCGGGGCAAGTTCGATGTCATCCATGCCCTCGAACGCAGACTGCCAGCCCGAACTTTTGCTGCTGAATGGATTGCACTAGGAGAGGGTAAGGACCCGTCTAAGTACAAGCCGTTTACGCGGACAGAATCGTTGACTCCATGGATATTCGGCGTACTCGAAACATTGGTGGTCGTTGCTGGAGTCGTTCTATGGTTTTGGCAGGGGTAGAATAATGAGCACACATCAAATTCATGTTTTCATCAGTCACCCCTGGGCCTAGAGCAAATTCCGATTCTGTGTAGCTGTCCATCATTCCTGTGCAAACAGGAATCCAGGCACCCCGCCCCCTGGTTTCTGGATACCGGATCAAGTCCGGCATGACGTAAGCGGACCGGCCCGGATATGACGTATCGTAAACCGCTCTAATTAACCTCACCTACGAGGCTGTCTTCCGGCCCACCTGATCTCAGATGCCCCTTATTTGAACGTCAGGCGGTTACCGCACCAGGCGCACGAATACCTACAAGGTAGGAACCAGACCGGATTGGATGAGGCGTGTGTCGTGGGTCAGCAATGTTGCGCCAAGAAGCTGAGCGGAGGCAATGATGATGCGGTCAGCCGGATCACGATGAAAGGAAGGCGGAAGAGCGGCGACTGCCGCAGCAACGGCGGGGGAAATGCCCACCCGTTGTATCAAGGGCGGCGCAGTCGCGGCCTCAAGCCAGTCTCTCAGAGGTAAAGGCAGTGAAAGTCGTTTGAGGTTGTACAGGGTCGCAATCTCCCACAGCGTGATATCAGATACCCACAGCGGATTCTCTGGACTGGCTTTTTCAAGGACTTCTTTCTGCTGCACTGACAAGCGCTCGTCTGCTCCTAGCCAGTAAATCAGAATGTGAGTATCGAGGAGGGCCTTCACCCGTTCTTCCCCGCTTCCGCTTCCCAAGTATCTGTATCCAGAACGGGCTCAACAATGTCTCCATGAATTTTCACTGTTCCGAACAGGGCATCCTGCGGGTAGCCGTTTTGTCTGGGAACAGGCGGAACAAGCTGGGCAACCGGCTTGCCGCGTTTCGTAATGGTCACTGCCTGACCGGTCTGTACGACCTCGTCGAGAATCGCCAAACATTTCGCTTTGAATTCCGACGCCTTGATTTCTCTCATGTGACCAGATTACATGATCGGTTAATTCGATCAATGGAGGAACATCCTCCCTACTGCCTGATAGCCGCCCGTCATTCCTGCGGAAGCAGGAATCCAGGTCCCCAGCCTCCCGACCTCTGGATGCCGGATCACGTCCGGCATGACGAGAG
>JAJDZM010000218.1 GCA_022824615.1 Candidatus Binatia bacterium
AGAGAATCGCGTTGGACTCGGACAGACAGGTGCCATCCCCCAACTCCAGGACGGGGATACGACCGTTGGGGTTAATCGTCAGAAAGTCCGGCGTACGCGTCTCACCCTGGAGGATATCGTGCTCAATGCGTTCAAAGGAAATCCCAAGCTGAGTGAGCAATAATCGAACTTTGTACCCGTTTCCAGAAGACAAATAATCGTGCAGTTTGAGCATGTCGCGCCCTCCCTCTCTCAGCCAATGACCTGTGATTCCCGCACGGCATCAAGGATAGCCAGACGGGTCGCTTCCGCAGCTATCGTCCCGACCAGCGTCACATCACTCCGCACCTGTCCGGCAGACACGCTGAACACCAGATCGCCGTCCCACGGGCTAAAGACGGGAGAAAGCGCCCGGGCAAACCCGGCGGTAGCCATTTTTGCTACGATAAAGAGGGCTTCCTGGCTCAGGGTCGCATTGGTGACAACCGCGACCAGAGTCGTGTTTTGGGGGAGTGAGGTTCTGGCCTCGGCGCTCCCGCGCAGCAGATGTTGTTCGATGTTGAGGAACTGGCCGTGGGGATTAACCGCGCCGGCGATAATTTTGCCGTTTTCTCTGACATCACCAAAGGCGTTCACCGCCGCACAGGCCAACACCTTGAGTTCTCCCGTCTGTATATGCCCGACCCCAAACCCGCCGGTCATGGGGCGACCGTTCTCCAGTCCCTTGCCGACTGTCGCGCCGCTTCCAACGCCGACTCTCCCGCGTGCATATTCGCTATTGGTGGCAGCTTTGCAGGCGTCATACGCATCCTGGGCCGCCGGATAGACCGGCTTACCATAGGCGAGATCAAAAATGCACGCGGTTGGCACAATCGGCACAATCCGACCGGGAGTGGCCAGTCCCCGGCCCTGTTCCTGCTGATATTCCATAACGCCGGTGGACGCCCCGAGCCCATACGCGCTCCCGCCGGTAAACACCAGCGCATCGATCTCTTCAACCGAGTTTCCCAGATTGAGCGGGACAACATCACGGGTGCCGGGGGCCGAGCCGCACAGATGATACGCACACACCACCCGCTGCGTGAAAAGGAGAACCGAGATACCCGTGCTCCCCGCCAAGCTCTTATGCCCAATTAAGAGGTTCTCAAGATGCATTCCCTGTCCCCTGTGCCCCGTAACGGTCTAACGATCTTGGGCCAAAGGATCAAGGGTCTTGGGCGGTATTCGAGTTTGGGCGGTAAGCAACTGCTATTACTACAATAATTTTCAAAGCTATTTCGTCCCGGACGAAAATCAGAGAAGCCATGTTGGGTATATAATGGAGGTAGTAGAGTGAGAACCCGACATACCGTCATTCTCATGTGGGTCCTCACCGGTGTACTAGGTGATGGAGCAGAAGATGGAGGATTCCATGAAGTATTCAACCTGCCAAAACCCAGGGTGCCGTAAGAATCTCTATCCCGACGGGCCTCCAGAGCCCCGCCGGGGTCGTCCCCCAAAATACTGTCAGAAAATATGCAAGAGAGAAGCCAACAAGAAGAGGAGAGAGCAACGAGAGCGTGAGAAAGATAAGCAAACCCGTAGACATGCCGAACCCGTAGCGGTTGGGGGTAATCTAAGAACACTTGTGTGGAACGGCGCGACTCCCAGAGAACAAGAACTAGAGGCCGCGTCTGGAAAAGATAAAGTTGACTATGCCGACCAGACACTACTTCACCTTGCAGCGGTGAGAGACAATGCGGCAGCAATTGACCCTATTATTAAAGATGATCCCTCTATTCTGGAAAGGAGAAACATCTTTGGAAGAACAGCGCTGATAATCGCAGTGATTTTTGGCCATGTGAAAACGGTTAAAGCCTTGATAGAAGCAGGCTGTAACGTCGAGGCGAAACGGAAGATCAAAGCAGTAACGGACGAATTTAAAATTAGAATCGATGGCAGAGAGCGCAAAACGGACTCCAGTAAGAGTAAGAAGAATAAGGTCGAGGTCGAGGTCGAGGTCGAGGTGGACGGGCGTACCCCACTTCACACCGCCTGCTATGAAGGATACCTGGAAATAGCCCATCTGCTTTGTGGGAGGGCTGAAGACGGACTCGATGACTATCTGGATTTGCAAGACAGAGGCGGCATGACGGCCATGCACCTGGCGGCCTATGCCGATCAAATCGAACTCATAGAGTTCCTACTTTCGAAGAAGGCGTGCTCCTCCGTCAAAGACGTAAACGGAATGACTCCCCTTTTTTTGGCGATCTTGAGGGACAACATCGCAGCAGTCAGGGCGCTTAAGGTCACCAAGGCTGATCTCGAACAAACAGACGCATATGGCCGTACCGCCCTGGCCGTAGCGGAACAGTGTAGAAATGCGGAACAGCCTGGAAATATTGAAGAAATCATAAAATTCCTACTGGAAATATTGAAGAAATCATAAAACTCCTACGATCAAATACATAAATTATGCGTAAGATTCGTCGTTTAATAAAAGGAGGTAGTAGCGGATGAGAAAAAATTTGATTGCGTTGTTTCTCGTTGTTGCGATCTTAATTCCTTCGCTTGCGGTTGCACAGTCTCCGTTCGATGAGGGACTCGACGAGAAGGTTTCCTATCCAACCGAACAAGAAGCCTAGGTCTCGGCGTTTGGTAGTGTCCTATTTTGAACTGTAAGTCACTGTTTCTGTTGAGGGAAAAACCTCAAATTAGGACACTACCCGGCGTTTGCCAAGATTGAGTGGAGTGCGGTAACGCGGTGAACTGGTGCTGGGCGGTTATTCTGCTCAGTGAGGATACCAAACTACATTACACCGCCTCCGTTTCCCTGTCCCCGCCGCAACTGGAGCACAGGTAAACATCTGTGGCTCAGTCGGCCTCCCGAATTACGTCTCGGGACGATAAGAATAGAAACTGTCGAATGCTGTATTGTGTTCTTTGAAATCCCTATTCAAGGAGCGCAATCATGAGCAAAATCGTCATCGTTATTGTAACCATCGTCGCAATAGGACTGCCCTTGGTTTTCGACGCTGAGAAATTTTCGAAGCATGAGGCCATAGCGGATCAGGCTTCCTACGAAGCCTGTATGGCAATCTGCCTGGCCAACGGGAGGAGCTGGGGAGATTGCCATGAGGTTTGTAAGCCCCAGCTTCAGGAATCATAATAGCGGCCCGAACATAAAGGAGGGCGGTAGAGACGAGTACCGACCGGCGAGAGTCATCCTCTCAGCGAGAGAGGAAGTGGCGACAACGGAGGTGGAGAGCCTGATGGGTATATTGCTGGAGTTGGCTCTCCCGTTGGTCCATATTTGCCCTGTCCTTATAGTCGTCGCCTATGTGAACGTCTCAAAAGGCGCGAACTGTTCGGGCCTGAACCTCCCATGTCTTGTAGCCATAGCAGGTTTCTGAAAGAGAACCCCGGAGCAGACATTAACGATATTGACAAAGACGGCTACATCCGCTGGGAGTTCTAACCGACTGGAGAGACAAAAGGGAGCAAGATGCGAAAACCCGTGATCACGGCGGTAGGGGTACATTTGCTCTTCTTCTATCTGGCGCTCCTCCTGAGCTTCTCTCTCCCGACATTACTGCCGCCGGAATTCGGCGTCCTCGCCGCCCTGATAGGGGCTACCTTCCCTTTGGCTATACTCGCCATGACGAAGGAGCGCCAGATGAGACGAATATTGCTCACTCTGACGGGATTCCATTTGGTATTCTGGTTTCTCGTATTCCCGCTAACGCTGACTCTCCCCTCCTTGCTACCGCCAGAGTTTAACGTTTGCGCCACTCTGATAGGGGCCGGTGCCTTTGCCATCCCCCTTGCCATCTTCCACGTATTACTCGCTCTTCTCGCAGAAACACGGCTTGATTCTGCATTGGTGTTTCTCAATTTCTTTTTGACTTTTGGACCCTTGCCGTTGTGAAAAGGAGGAGCTAGCGATGATGATTGAAGGCGGGCTACGCCTGCTGGTCGGCATATACGGGCTTGTATGCCCCAGACTGTGCCCCATTAACCCGGTGTTACACTTCGTTTATGATTTTAGGGAATCCAGGCTCCCAGCCTTCGGATGCCGGATCAAGTTCAGCATGACGAAGGGGGAGCGATATGACTACAACTTATCGTGAACTGCTCTAGCGATAAGCGATATAAGGAGGGACGAATGGCGAGTAAGATTTTTGTTTCCGTCGCGATAGCAACGTTTTTCTTCTTATCTTCGTCTGACGCTCACGCCATTCACCCAGAGGCTGCTGCGCTGAGCATGGCGATGAAGCACGCCGAGAAGCATGCCGAGAGGCGCTCCAGCTTTATAAACCAGTGTTCTAGGTCTGGAGCATCCCCGGATCAATGCGATGAGGTGATGCGGGGCTACAGATCAGATGTTCGTGGAGTTGAAGAAACGATGAAAAGTTTTGAAATGTGCCTAGAGGAAAAAGGCGCATCTCAAGTGCAAGCCTGTTCCGAGATGGCCATGGCTTGGGGACTACTTGAATGGCTGCTCCTTCCGCTCGCCACTAGCTTTTATCTCTTGGTAATCTTCCTTTATTTTGGATATGCAGTGCCTCTGATGGTCGTTGGCACTCTTATCAAAATCCCGCTGTTTCTCATCGGCATAACTGAGACGTGGTATCTCTTTGTATCGCTTTGGTAGCGGGATGAGAAACTGCCGCCACATTGCCACTCGTTATGAGCGGAGAACTGCGTACTTCCTCTCCTGCTTACATTTTGTGGCCTTTGCTTTATGGCGAAACGAAATATCGATTCAGCCTAGCTCTCGGCACTTACCCAAGGTCGAGTGGTGGGCGGTGAGTCGGTGAACTGATTCTGGGCGGTCCTCTTCCCCCCGAAGACACCATCCTGCACTATATCGTGTCTGCTCCCCTGTCCCCACCGCAACGGGAGCAATGGCAGATGGCTGCGGCGGGGCTCGGTGTGTCCCCCGGTCTGCCTGCGGCGGACACGCTGATCAATTTCGTCCCAGGACGCAAAAGCTGAAAGCTGTACGGGAGTGTATTCTGCCGATCAATAAATTCATTAAAACTCATTATTGAATGATGCCGAAGGGTGTCTAATACGGGAGAGGAGGAAGTTATATGGCCATGAATACACCCGACGGGCTGCCCTGTCTCGCGGCATATGAGATGATGGAGCGGATTCGTGAAGCCCACCGGCAGGATGGGTCCCAAGAGAGCCCAGAAGTAGGAATTATTGTAGGATTCCTCCTCTGGATAGCTTTAGTCGTAGGGGGTGTTGCTCTCTGTGATTACGCCTTTGCGGGAATCGGTGGTGGTCCTCATATTCAATTTCCCCCAAAGACTACTCCCCCTAATCCTCCTGAACCACCGCAGCCTATTTTTCCACTTCCTCAAAACCCTCCCGATCCTCCTCCCATTCCATTTCAAAAAGCATGCTATCTGGCCTTTGCAGATGAACCACCACGAGAGGAAAATCCTCTTTGTGATGCAACCCATGATTGTGTAGATGAATGCGTTTCTATTGGAACCGGTGAATATGTAACACCAGCAAGAGAAACACTTATTGTCATCGCAAAATGCGCCGAAAAATGTGAAGTGCTTTTGCATTGCCCGGACTTTTCTTTTCCGAGAAAGGAGAATTGACCATGGAAGTGGGGCGTTTGATGGAGACGAAACATGAGAGAATGAGATTCCCTCATTGTTGTTCAGAAGAGATAAAATTGACGCGCTCAGAAGCTCGTTCAGAGTGGATACAGAAGTCTCCATTCGAGGCTCCAGAAGAATGGGAACCTGCTGAATACCCTCTTCCACACGTACTGAAGGAGGGGAGAACCGGGTGGGTGTCATATCTGCTCGTACCCATCTTCTTCTTCATGCTTGTCGGCCAGGTGCTCGCTGCTGATCTTGATCTCATACCCATTCCGGTCTGGCATGGCGACCCGATTAAAGGCGGCTGTGAGCAAGTCGCTATGGTCGGTGGCGGTGGAGGCGGTGGTTGGTATCAAAAAATCGGCGCTGGATCAGTCGGTGGCGGGGAAGTCCCTTATGATCAGCAAATGAGAGACCAAATAAACGAGGCTGTCGAATATGCAAGAGATATTGCCGGCGACTTCGAGCAACACGAAACGCATGCCAAGATCGATACTCTCCTTGACGATCCAGAGAGAAAGAAAATTGGCCTGAAACTCCTCGAAGACCTGGAAACAATCTGGGAGACCGACGAGATTTGCCCCAATCCACGTCACCCGATCTTCTGGTGCCTCTCACCAGACGAAGTGAATGAACTCAATCAAATCGTGGGTGATGGCATTCCGCCCTATGCCAAAGAGGTCGAAGCAGCGCTCCAGGAATGGGCAACTAACGGCCATGAAAATGCTAAACGCCAGCTTCAATGGCTGTCTGAATACGAAGTCGAGTTCGAGAAGATATGGTCACACTACTGGAAGGAGGTCATTGAAGATGAATGACGCGATCTCTTTTCAGATGTCTTTGATTTGAACGATGGGGTCTCAGATACCTCCGAGGTCAGCGATGCTCAGTCCATTGCAATCGGCCAATCCATGGTATCGGTATAGAGTTGGGGTTGACCCATATTCCGGCTTGGTCAAGCATATAACGGATATTGAGCAGAGTACGGGAATGGAGACAGACCTGCCTCTCGTCAACCAAGCCCTCGTAGATATTCCCTCATTTCGCGGTAAAGCCGCCGTCCACCATTAACAGACTGCCCGTGACATAGTCCGCCTCCGACGAGGCCAGGAAAATCACCGGGCCGACCATGTCGGGAATCGTCCCCCAGCGGCCGAGCGGGGTGAGGGCTTCGACGGTAGATTTGATGTCTGGATTTTCGTGAAACGGGCGGGTCATGGCCGTTGTCAAAAAGTTGGGGCAGATCGCGTTGACGTTGATCCCATGTGGGCCATAGTCCACCGCGAGCTGACGGGTGAGGTTTGCCGCGGCAGCTTTTGAGGCGCAGTAGGCCGGTTCCTCGGGTAAGCCGATCACCCCGGCAATCGAGACGATATTGACGATTTTCCCTCCGTCACCCTGCTTCAGGAAGTGGCGAATGGCTTGCTGACAGCCATTCCAGACGCCTTTGGCATTCACCCCCATGGTAAAATCATATTCTTCTTCGGTCTTTTCATGGATGGGGGCTAAGCGCGTAAACACGCCGGCATTGTTGACCATAATGTCAAGCCGGCCAAAGCGCTCTACCGCCTGCCGAATGACCGATTCGACCTCGTGGCCTTTGGTCACGTCCGCTTGCACAAAGCAGGCCTGGCCACCCTGGGCCGTAATCACCTCTGCAGTCGCCCGCTGGGTGTCGGCCTCATAGCCCTCGGGTCGGGCATCAGACCGGATGTCTGAGCAGACGATTCGGGCCCCCTCGGTGGCAAAACCAACGGCAATGGCCCGACCGATGCCGGAACTGGCGCCGGTAATGACTGCGACTTTTTCCTGCAAGCGTCCCATGCTTTTCTCCTTTCTTTCTCCTGGAATTTTATCTTTCCCCAGGCCTCGTCCCTCTTCCCGGCACTTGATACCTGCCCGCGGAAAAGAGTACAACACGCTGGGTAAGGGAGTCGTAGCGTCTCGACAACTTCTGCCCACCTGATATTGAGACGACAGGACTCGAAGATCACGCCAGCCGGAGGATATCAGCGTGCGAACAATCACCCTGTGTAGCGGAAAAGGTGGCGTCGGAAAGACCTTGCTGGCAACCAGCTTAGGCAGAATTATCCAGCGGCAAGAGAAGTGTAATGTGCTCCTCGTCGATTTGGACTTATCCGTCCGTGGTCTTACCCTCCTGGCCTTTCAAAACAAGTATGAACTCGATCAGCTGCCGTTCTCCCTAACCGATTATTTTTATTTGGAAGATGGGGATCAACCGGAACTCCTGCATGCACTCCACAAAGGGCTCGTGCAAAACAACAGCAATGGCGAGGAGAGCCAAGAGATAACGGTTCAGGCAACGGCTGGCTCCCCGACCTACGAACGGTTGGACGGGCTTTTTATCATCCCCTCTTCGACCGAAAATGAGCGACCCGACTGGACGCCCCTGCACCATTTGGAGCTCAACGAAACGATCGATAAACTTGGCAAGTTCTATGAGTTTGCAACATCGTCGTTACCCGTTGATTATGTCATTTTTGACACGCAAGCCGGGCTTGGGAGTTTGAGTCTGGCGGCTACGACTCTGAGCGATATGAACCTCATCGTGTTGGAAGAGGACGATATCAGTTGGCGAACCGCGCTCAATGCCTTTATGGAAATCTCAACGCTCAACAAACGCCTCCAGCGAAAGTCGCACAGTTATTTCCTGGCCAACAAGGTCAGCTCCAGCATGCTGGATGCGGCGGATAAGCTCAAAGCCTTTTCGTTTCTCCCCCCCGTCCCGTTTGATGCCTGGGTACAAAAGCTCTTTGCCCACGCCACAATCACCGTGCTGGAAAATGGTTTCGAGGGGAGTGATTTCTTCAAGCAGGTCGAATCGCGAGTGTGGCAGGAGTTGGCGGTCATTCTGGGCGTGCGGCAACGAGCAACCGAGAATAGCCCACGGTCTTCATGGTGGCGCGGATAGCCTGAGGGACGACCGTCGCCGGCAGTGTGCCTTGCCGTCCCGTTCCAGCGAGCCCTCTCTACTCCCGCTCCAACCAGACATCCGGGCAGGTCACCACACCGTTCCGTTCAAAGATCGCGTCGATTGTGGCAAAGTCCTCTTGCCTGATATCCCATCCCAGCGCACCGACGTTGTCTTCCACCTCGGCCGCTTTGCGACAGCCGACCAAGGCCGTGCTCACCACCGGATGTGAGAGCGTCCAGCGCAGGGCAAACTGCGGCAGGCTTTTGTCATAGCTGGCGGCCAGACCCTTCAGTTCTTCCACCGCTTTCATGTTGTTGGGAAAGTGATCCGGGCCGAACATGGTCTGGAACAGATTGATACCACCCATGCGGCCCTGACGCGCCCGCCAGTCTCCTTCGTCAAAGGTCATATCCGCGTGGAAGGTGCCGCTCAGCAGACCGTAGGCGAGCGAGCCATAGGCCATGACACCCATATTGTTCTCACGACAGTAGGGTAGAATTTCCTGGTCCATACGTCGGTCAAACATATTCCAGCAGTATTGGGCGACGTCCACCCGGCGGGTTGTCATGCTGGTTTCAATCTGCTCACGCCGGAAGTTCGAAATACCGATGGCCCGCGCCTTACCCTGCTGCACAACGTCGTCCAAAGCTCGCATGGTCTCGTCAAAGGGCGTGTTCAGATCCGGCCAGTGGACCATATACACGTCCACGTAGTCCGTGTTCAGGTTCTTCAGGCTTTTCTCAATTGAGACCATGATCCGCTCACGGCTGCTGTCTCGATAATTCGGCGCTTCTTTGTAGCCAATACCAAACTTGGTGACGACAATGGCGTCTTTCCGGCGATCTCCAAGCGCCTTGGCCAGCGAACGCTCCGAGGCCCCAAACCCATAGGCTTCGGCAGTATCAAAGCACGTAATGCCCAAGTCCAGGGCGGTATGGACCGCAGCAATAAACTCCTGTTCTTCAATTGACCCGTAGCCACCGCCGATCTCCCAACAGCCGACGCCAAGGGCGGACACTTCGATACCGGTTTGTCCGAAAGGACGATATTCCATGAGCGAATCCTCTCTAATGCATTTCGATGCCACCATCGACATTAATGGCCTGCCCAGTCACGTTCTCAGCCACGGCCAGGTACACGGCCAGTTGCCCGATATCGTCCGGTGTTTGGGGCCGGCCCTGCGGGATCACGTTCTTGACCCAGCGTTGCCAGGAGTCCTCCTTGGATTCGTCCGGCTGTTTGAGCGACTCGGCCAGGTATTCCCACATCTGGGTGCGCAAAATACCCGGACAAATGGCGTTGACACGGATATTGGCCTGGGCCAGCTCTTTGGCCAGAGAATTGCTGAAGCCCACCACCGCAAACTTTGAGGCGCAGTAGTGCGCCAGGCCGCCAAAACCGTTCTTGCCCGCGATCGAAGCGATATTGATAATCAGGCCTCCACCCCGGTTTTTGAGGGCAGGAATCGCCGCCTGACAGGAGAGAAAGACCCCTTTGGCATTGACGGCAAAGGTCAGGTCCCAGGCTTCTTCGGACATGTCTTCGACCTTCGCCATATTCACCACGCCAGCGTTACAGACCATGATGTCCAGACCGCCCAACGCACCCGTGGCCTCCTCGACCATACGCAGCGTATCGTCTTTCTGGGTGACATCGGCCTGAATCGCGACTGTACGTCGCCCGAGGGCAATAATTTCTTCCGCCGTTTGCTGCGCCTGTGTAAATCCCCCGACCGCGGTCGCGCCGTACTGCTGGGCCGTACTCGTCATGGTTTCGATGTCCGACACGGCCACATCAGCTCCGGTGTTTGCCAGTGCCAGGGCGATGCCTCGCCCAATCCCCCGGGCTCCGCCCGTTACCAGGGCGACTTTTCCATCCAGTTGTGCCATACGTCTTCCTTTCTCTGTCCGCTTTAGAAACCGGCCGGGCGCGGACACCCGCCCATCATTTCAAACAGATGTTTGGCTACATGCAGGGTTGTACGGTCTTCAAGATAGGGACCGACGATCTGGACACCAACCGGCAATCCAGTATCGAGCTGGCCCACCGGAATCACCGTGGCCGGCAACAGACAGGCCCCGGCCGGCGCCATCCACGTCACCAAGTCCCAGTACGGGCGCTGCTGCCCGCCAACCAGGGCTGTCCGTCCGGCTTGGGGCTCGGAGTGGTCGTGCTTGATCGCCGGACACGGCATGACCGGCAGCAGCATCACGTCCCAGTCCTGGAAGAACTCTTCCCAACGTTTGCGCATCTGCATCCGGCGTTCGTTATAGCTCAGCCATTCGCGATGCCGCATGGCAAACAGCCGCCGGGTCTGGTCCGTCGAGGTGTTGCCACCCGACTGCGCGAACTCTTCGATTTTGTCTCGCGAGACACCACCGGACAGTGCGGACTGTAACAGAGCCATAAAGGTCGCCGCGACTTTTTCCAAGCTGAATTCGGGCCGCGCCTCCGCATTCACCGTCGCGCCGGCGCTTGCTAATGCACCGGCGGCATTTTCCAATAGGGTCCGCACTTCCGGCTCGACCAGACAGCGGGGGTCGTCCAGCCAAGTCGCAATGCGGTAGTCCTTGAGTGCCTGTCTGCGCGGAGCCGGTAGTTCCAAACGCCATGCCGGTTGCTCCCAGCGATTGGGGCCGGCCATGATGTCGAGTCCCAGTTCCAGGTCTTCAACATTCCGGGCCATGGGCCCGGCAACCGCCAGGTCGGCCAGCGTCAGGGTTCCCGGCGGACCCGGAATCTGCCCGTGGGCGGGCACAATGCCGTAGCTCGGCTTGTGGCCGGTGACACCCGACATATGGGACGGCAGGCGAATCGAGCCGCCAATATCGCTGCCTAACTCCAACGGCGTGAAGCCACAGGCCAAAGCGGCCCCCGAGCCGCCGGACGAGCCTCCCGGCGTGCGCGTCGTGTCGTGCGGATTATTGGTCGTGCCAAAAATCTCATTATAGCTCTGTAGATCGCCCGCGTAGATCGGCAGATTGGTCTTGCCGTAGACAATGGCTCCGGCTTCGCGCAGTCGGGCGACCGGCCAAGCGTCTTCCTCTGGAATGAAATCCTTGAGTTCCGGCGCGCCCGACGTCGTCCGCAGGCCTTTGGTCTGATACGAATCCTTGATCGTCATCGGCACGCCGTGCAGCGGTCCGCGGGAGGCGCCGCGGGCCAAATCCGCATCCGCGGCATCGGCCTCTGCCCGCGCGCGTTCCGCATCGATCGTTACGACGCTATTGATGGTCTTATCGAGCGCTTCGACCCGAGCAAGAAAATAGTCAACGGCTTCACGGCTTGAAACTTCCTTCCTTTGGATCATGGCGGCGACTTCTGCGGTCGTCGCATAGGCAAGCTGAGACAGCTCAGACATGGCTTCCTCCTTACTTCAGGCTGCCGTTATAGTTTGGCTTGTGCCAGGCAGCAGCATCTTGCCACGCGCCCGGCAGGGACACAAGCTTGCAGAGGTGATACGCCTAGCCTGAGTCGGACGAACAGAGTCCGACATCTCGCTCACACAGGAGGCAGCATGACCGCGACACCAGAGGCCCTCATCGACACCCTCTATCACGCCCGCCGAAACGGAACCCGACCAGCCCACATTGAGCCCATCCCTTCGGACCTGGACGAGGCGCTCGCCGTCCAACTCCGCGTTCTCCGGCGCTTTGAGGTCGCAGGAGAACGTCTTGGCGGCTGGAAGGTCGGGCTGACGTCGGGGAAAGCCCGCGACCGGATGGGAAAGGACGTGCGGCCGTTTGGCTATATCCTCCGGAGTCGGGTCTTTTCGTCCAGAGCGACCCTCCCCGTTGCTTCGATTATGCGCTGTCATATTGAGCCCGAACTCTGCCTCATAGTCGGCTCGGCCTTGCGTGGCCCAGACGTCGACCGCGGGCAGGCCAAAGCCGCGGTTCGGGCCGTTGCGCCGGCGTTTGAGATCAACGAAGTCCGCGTCCGGCCGGACCAGGGCCCCATGTCCTTGGTGGCCGACGGCTTAGCCCAGTGGGGGATCGTCGTTGGACCGGAAGCCCCGGTCCGAGACGGGCTGGTCGATACCACGGTCATATTTTCGCATAACGGCCAGGTGGTCGAGACCAAGACGCCAGGGACAACAATGGATGATCCTTACCTCTCGCTGTCACGCCTGTGCCACCGCCTGCATCCATTCGGGCTGGGTCTGGAGCCGGGCCAACCCGTCATTACCGGCTCATTTTGTCATCATGCTGTTACGCAGCCGGGGAGCTATAGCGCGGATTTTTCCGATGTCGGAACCGTGTCGGTTCGGTTTCGCTAGGCATACCGCCTGCGGACGCCTAGTCTCACCAGCGTAAATTCTATAGGCTGCGCAGGACGACACTCGCCAGGGCGAGAATCCAGACATCCGAGAAAGAGAGAAGACAATGAGCGAACACACCAACCCGAGGGTATTTTTTGATATCACAATCGGCGATGAGGCGGCCGGACGGATCGTTTTTGAGCTCAGAGCCGATGTGGTTCCCGAAACCGCAGAAAATTTTCGGGCGCTGTGTACCGGCGAGAAGGGGGCCGGTCAATCCGGTAAGCCATTGCACTACAAGGGTTCGACGTTTCACCGCGTCATTCCCGACTTCATGTGTCAGGGCGGAGATTTTACCAATGGCAACGGCACCGGGGGAGAGTCCATCTACGGTTCCCGGTTTGCCGACGAGAACTTTCAACTCAAGCATACCGACACCGGTTTGCTGAGCATGGCCAACGCCGGGCCTGGCACGAACGGCTCTCAGTTCTTTATCACCACCACGCAGACACCCTGGCTGGACGGCAAGCATGTGGTGTTTGGCAGTGTGGTCGAAGGCATGGACGTGGTCCGCGCCATGGAGGCCCAGGGCAGTCAGAGCGGGCAGCCCAGGCAACGTATTGTGATTGCCGATTGTGGTCAGCTTGACTAGGATGCTACGCAAGAAAGGCCATCCGAAAGAACGTAAACAGGACATACTGCCGTACAACGGATGTCGGTATGGGACTTGTCTACGCAACTATCCATCTGTCGAATCCTCGTGAGGCGGCCCTACGAGCGCTTCAGGTGGACGCCCTCGTTGATACCGGCGCGGTGACGTTGTGCATTCCTGAGCATATCTCCGTCCAACTCAAACTTGCCGCTATTGAAGAACGTGAAGTCATAACAGCAGACGGGAGCGCCCACCTTGTTCCTTATGCCGGTCCCATTCAGGTGACGTTCGAGAACCGGACCTGTTTTACCGGCGCCCTCGTCTTTGGCGATACGGTTCTGATGGGAGCCGTCCCGCTGGAGGACATGGACCTTGTCATTCAGCCACGAGAGCAAAAACTCAGCGTGAATCCGCGCAGTCCCAACATTCCGTCTGCCATCGTCAAGTAAGGGGGTACGGACAGCATGCCGACCATCTCTGCCAATCAGTGTGAGATGTATTACGAGATTGATGATTTCACCGATCCCTGGATAACGGACAAGGAGACGGTATGGCTCCAACACGGGGTCGGACGGAGCACCAGGTTCTGGTATCACTGGGTTCCTCCGCTGGCGCGTCGTTATCGGGTGATCCGCCGCGATATGCGCGGGCACGGTCAGTCTGCCGACCCCGGTCCGGCCCATCGCTGGTCATTGGACGAGCTGGTCACGGATATGCACGCCTTCATGGACGCGCTTGGTCTCCAGCAGGTGCACTATGTGGGCGAATCCATTGGCGGCATCCTCGGGGTGCTCTTCGCCACACGCTGGCCGGAGCGACTCAAGAGCCTGACGATTTGCAATTCACCGACTACGATTCGTCCGGCAGGCACACGCGCCTTGTCTGGCGAGCAAGGCAACCTGCACAAGCTTCTGGCCGCCGAAGGTTCTGTCGGCTGGGGCCGTGTGATGATTGAGCGCAAGATCATTAGCGGACACAGCCCGGAACACATTGAATGGGTGCTCAAGGAATGGGCGAAAACGCCAGCCCATGTCTTACAAGGGATTACCAAGACGCTGGACGGCGCGGATACGGCGCCGCTCCTGCCCCAGGTCAGTGTCCCGACGCTGGTTTTGGCGCCGGCCAACAGCCCGATCACACCCTTGACCGACCAGCTCTCCATGCGTACGGAGATTCCCAACGCGCGGATTGCCATTGTCGAAGGCCCTGGGCACGAAATCTATGTGGATAGACCCGAGGAGTGCCTGAGCGCCTTACAGAATTTCTTGGGGTCGTTATAGCTGCGGGACTTTGAGCCGTAGAGTGGGGAAATACGTTCGGTAATAGCCACGATCGCGCGTCAGCAGACAATCGGCTTGCTGCAAGGCGTGGCTGCCAATCAGAAAGTCCATGAGTACATGCTGCCGAACAGGGAGTGCGGCATCACATCGCGGACAGACGCAGACGCCTTTCCAGCCACAGGAAGGACAGGTGAGCGTCTTTCCGCGTCGTCGCGTATAGCGCTGCCATATCTCCCCAGCGAACTGGAACGTGGCCATAGTTGAGCGTTCGAGCCGAATACGCGTCTCGTGGAGAAAAGCCTCAAGATCGCAGGCACTTTCAAATTGTGAGCCGAGTTCTGCATAGACCCCTTCACTGATCACAAGCGCACCCTGTTGGTAGGATGCATCCAATGCCGCTACGGTCGCCTGCTGATGCGGTGCTTGGGGAATAAGGAGATCCAAAAGGATGTTGGTGTCAAGTGCCGTGACCATACCTCAGTCTGATGGTGCCTCCTCACCACGGAGAGCGGCGAGCACGGCATCCGGATTTTTTCCCCGTTTTTTTTTGAGATAGCCACGGTATTTCGTAAAGGGAGAAACGGCTTTCCCTTTTGTGACGAGAACCCCGGCGTCCGTATCCTGAAACTCTAAGGTGTCGCCCGGTCCAACCCCCATCCGTTGGCGTACAGCGAGAGGGATCGTGATTTGCCCCTTAGTGGTGATTTTAGCCTGCGGCATGAGAACCAGTCCTTGAGTAAGAATATGTATCCTTACTCTAAGGTAAGGAAATGAAAGACGCAAGAGACCGTCGCCGAACAGAGACCGGAGTTGTGTGAGGACGAAAGGGGAGAGCGACCTTCCGCCCTCAGCGGTGCTAACCGCCCATAAACACCGCGACACACAGCACGACGCCGCCGATATACGTGCCGAGAGCACCGACGACACGGAGCGGATGAGGTTGCGCCAGCGTCGAGCTGGCGATCATGCCGATGGCGTGCAGATAGCGACAGGCGGTCACCAGTATCATCGTCCACATGACCCAGGCCGGGACGCCGCCCTCGCCCATTGCTGCAATGAGCATGAGTAAGGCCAACATGGGGGCATACTCGGTCGCGTTGCCGTGTGCGCGTACCATTTTATGCAAGCGGGCGGCAGGGTCCGAATCTGCATCACTGCCGGGGTCCGTCTTCCCCCGTGTCATAGAAACCATAAAGCCAAGCCCGAAGACCAACAAACCCAGTAAACCGGAACATAGGACTGCCGTTTCCATATGCGCCTCCTTCGTGTTGAACACTGTCATCTGGGAAGTATGCTGCTCTCCTCGACCTCTTACTTGTGGCCTCTTGCATCGTGCGTCCGAACGGCCATTCGCGTCAAGGCTTGGGGGGAAATAGTTGGCAAGGCAAAAGTTGAGAGTCCGGCCGAGATGAGTGTCATCCGGTCTACGGAGTGGGGAGTGGTATATACGCGAACTCTCGGGCCTCAACGGAGGAATTTGGTCAGGAAAGTTTCTCGGGGGATTTATCTTGAAGAGTGGGAACGCGCTGAACTGCCCCATCCGAAGCTTCAAACTCGACGCCCGGAGCCTTCACTTTCAGGTTTTTCTCCAGAAGAAATCTGAGGAGCTTCGGCAAATTTCCGCGGTAGACAAGTCCTAAGATCAGCACAACAAACGGCCAGCTTGTCAACAACTCTTTAACGGTAGTAATCAAGAATTCGACGGACAAGGACAGGTCCCTTCGGACAAAAATGAGAGGCGAGATTATTATGCCCTGCCTATTGGCCCATTGGCGTCTTCACTATCCACTGATTCTTTCCCTCAGAAAGGAAAAGTCGGTCTCAGCCGTCTCCCCACTTGGTCGTTTGATCATAATCGTATCCCCTTCAGCAAGATGATGAGTGGCCCATTTCAAGACGCCGAGAGCATCCCTAACAACCTCAGCACGAGAAGAGGCATTCAACTGCTCTTGAAGCCGCTCCAACTCATCCAGTGCCTCCTGCGAGAAGTCGAAGCGGAGTCTTTCTGTTTGGGCCATTTTCTTTTCTCCTTGTAAAAATCTTTTACAGCAGTTCATATCCGAACGACCTTCTTCCTTCGGATAATACAGCCCCCATCTCCCGTTTCAACCCACCAAATCCTACTCCGCTGCCAGCTTGTCGGTTTGGGCACCGCGCAGAAAGCTGAGAGCCCGGGCTAGTATGGGGAGTCCGGCAAACACGGCAGAAACAATGGCCGTCATTGCTTGTACCCCCTCCCCTCCGGTGCGTGCAATAAAGGCGGCCACCATCACCAGTAAGAGCAAGAAGGGCACCCGGAGCATTGCCCACGTGCTCTCGCCCACCTCCCCCTTTTCCCATCCGGCAATCCGTGCGGGCGGTTCAGCGGTCAGAACAAAGTTCGCAAAGCTCTCATTAGGGAGACGAAAATCCGGGTCACGTCGGATCAAGTTCCGCCACAGTAAGCGCTGGAGCGCATCAGTCTCTTTGAGATTGACCATATGACCCTGGGCGAGATGTATTAAGACAAGTCGCTCCTCCTTGGTACAGAGCATCCACAGTTTCCGGTAGAACGCTCCCGCCCAGTCGCCCACTTGGTGGATAATCTGTTCTTCCGTCAGGTCCTCAACTTTGTCCTTGAGGTCCTTGTAAATAGGCATCAGTTCGTCGGTCCAGCAACATTCGTGGGAGAGGATTTGGAGATTATCTTTACGATTCCTCCAGTCATCCGCTTCATACCAGAAGCGCTCTTTCCGAAAAGTGGATAGCAAAACACTCCAGCGAAACTTTTCATCTGCCTTTGGAACGGCATCTTGGTTTCCTCGGTCGAATTCAGGATACACCTCTGGCGTCACCAAGCGATACAAAGGCGAGACGGACGAGCAGAGTATAACCGGCATATCGGCCCGGACACGCTCCAACGCCTCAAGCAGCGCTAAGCGCAATCGTGGTTCCAAGATGCTGAACTCGAAATTCTTTATTACTACTCCCCCTTGTGAAGGAACGGTGGACCACCCCCTCAGTTTCCCGAGGAGAGACGGAGTTGGAGTGGATAGGTCAACGACCTCGAATTTGCTCTGGTTATCTTTCCTCTGGCCATCGTCTGCTTTCTCCAGTTCTGAGACAAGCGCGCGTGGCGGTCTGATTAGAATTCGCCGCTTTTTATCCGTACCGGACCATTCTTCAACCCACCTCTTGATGACTTCCCTGTCAGGACCGTCTGGCAGAGCCAGCTTGTGTATAGTGGTTCCCTTGCTATCTTTCCCCAATACTTCAAAGTCGGATAGATAAAGCCCAACGACCCGCTTAGCCAGTGCTCTTATCAATACAAAGAGGACAAACAAAAAGATGGGAAGACCCAGGCCCACTATCCAAGGACTCCAGCTACCGCGAGGAAGGAACACCGGCAGGCTGGACAACGCTTGATACTGAATCTTCACGCCATATCCCGACCGAGAGAGATCGTCCTGTTCCGGCATCGGATAACGGAGCTTTCCGGCTAACTCGTTATAAACGGGCAAAAAATCTATAAACCATTTGGATAGATGCCAGTTTTGGTTCAAGTTCCTTACCTTGTTCTCACAAGGAGTGTTCTGGCTCGCTTTGTCCAGGCAATCGTCTCCGTATTCATAGAGGCCGGGCTTAATCGCCTTTTCAAGGAACTTATCCGATGATGTTATCTTCTTGACTGTCGAGACTTTAGAAGGCTCGGCAAGGCTATACATATCGTCGCGAAGCGTTTTCTCTCGGTTTTCAAGAACAGTAACGAATTCCGATTCTCGGAACTTCGCAAATCTTTCGGACTGAGTCAGGAATACATCCTTAAAAATTGCTGCACTTGGAAGAATGGAAATAACGAATATAGCAAGAAAGGTGATGTACAGGTACCAAAACCCTAAACTACACTCAGGTATAGCAATATCTCCCTTGAGCTTGAAGCAAAGATACAATAGCCCCGAGACAAACAGCAGCAAGGATACAACGGATAGAAGAAGTGACCAGCCTTCCAGCATCCAGATGCCAAGGCCATGAGACAGGACAATAACAGAGAGCGGCCCTGCCACCCAGGCATAACGATTCTGGGACCTAGATTGTGGCCAGCACCAAGACCAGCGTTCTCTGGGACCAAAGAAATGCATTAGGACAAATACGATCACGAATATGGCAACGTAAAAAAGGAATATCCCAGCCGCGATCACACCAATCTCAAAATTGACGGTTTCAAGAAGCTGCGTATCGTAGAAGACCACCAACGACCACGGGACGCTATCAACAGGAGTCACCGGTGTCACAAAGAAATGGTGCTTCCTGCCATTGTAATGGCCTGCAATCTTGTCTGTCTGTCGGGCCTGTACGGCAACCTGAAGCGCCAGATTATTATCGGTTTCCCAAAAGAAGTTCTCAATAAGGCTACGTTGGTCATCGGAGTGGAATATGACCTTGCCGGTGTTAT
>JAJDZM010000164.1 GCA_022824615.1 Candidatus Binatia bacterium
AGCAATTACCTCCAACCAGCTTCTTCCAAAAGATGCTTGATGACGGCGAGACAGACGATGACTTGCGTGATGACAGCGAGAGCATACTTGACATGGCCAATGTCGCCTTCATGCCGATCCGTCAGTTGCGCTGGCACTATCGATCAAGGCATCCCGGGTTGATCCAGTTCTCCAACCAGACTATGTACAAGGGCGAACTTACAATTTTCCCCTCGGCACAAGATGAGCATAAAGATCTCGGCGTTGATCTCGTCGAAGTTCCCGGAGTATACAAGTCACGGCGAAATGAAATCGAGGCACGCCATGTCGTCGGGTGCACGTCACGATTGTGAGGAATTGGGATCCGTCTTGCAGGGGTTGCATTGCGGCGGACTATCTTGCAATATCATATTGCCAGTTATTGGGCACACCCCACCCGGCAAATATCCCCCTACCCGAGGCAAATTTCATGACCGACATCGACCAGCTCATCGAACGGCGCGACCACGCACTTGCCCAGTTCGCCACCATCGGCGACATGCGGCCGGGCACGCTGCAAGTGACCTACAGCAAGTGCGGCAAGCCCAACTGCCGCTGCGCCTGCGACGAGGCGGCCAGGCACGGTCCCCACTACATGGTCAGCCGTTCGCTGGAAGGGCGGATGAAGCATACCCGTCTGCGGCCGGAAGAGGTCGGGGCAGCACAGGAACAGCTCGACGAGTACGAGCGCTTCCAGGCGATCTCGACGGAGTTCATCCGCGCCAGCGAGGAAGTGACCGAGGCCCGGCGCCTGGCGTTGCGCAACGGCGATCCGGTGAAAAAAAAACGTTGAAGGCCTTCGAAGACGAGGTCGAGACGGCGCTCGCCACGGACATCGAGGCGCTGGTCGGCAAGGGGGTGTTCGGGGACGGCGACTTCGAGGCAGTGGAGCAGGCGGCCAGGATTGCCGCGCTGCAGGCGGCGAACGGGCTGGTGGCGCACCATATCAACGCCGACCACAGCGACATGCAGGGTGCTCGGCTTGCCTGCGACCACGGCCACGACGCACGTTATGCCGGGCGCCGGAGCAGGACCGTGACCACGGTTCTCGGCCCCATGACGCTGGTGCGTGCCTGGTATCACTGCAGGACCTGCAACGCCGGCTTTGCGCCGCGTGACCGCGACCTCGGCATCGATGCCGGTCCGCTGTCGCCAGGGGTGCTGCGCATGGTCGGCTACGCCGCCGGCGAGTACAGCTTCGCGACCAGTTCGAAGATGATCGACGTGATGGCGGCCCTTCGCATCGACGCCAAGACCGTGGAGCGCCACGCGGAGGCGCTCGGACGGGAGGTGGCGGAGGACGAGCGCAACGTCGTCGAGCCCGAGCCCATGGACGCGCGGACGCTCTACGTCGGCCTCGACGGCACCGGCATCCCGGTGCGCAAGTCCGAGACCGCGGGGCGCAAGGGCAAGCAGGCAGACGGCCTGGCGAAGACCCGGGAGGTCAAGCTGGCATCGGTGTGGTCGGCGGAACGGTGCGACCCCAAGACCGGCCGACCCGTGCGCGACCCGGGCTCCGCGTCCCACAGCGCCGCCATCGAGAGCATCGCCAGCCGCGACACCGATCCCGAGTCCTCGCAGTTCGCCAAACGCATCCTGCGGGAACTCAAGCGCCGCGGCTTCTACAGGGCCGAGCGCCGGGTCATCATCGGCGATGGCGCGGCCTGGATCTGGAACTTCGCTTCCGAGCACCTGCCCGGGGCGATCCAGATCGTCGACATCTTCCATGTCCGCCAGCACCTCTTCGACATCGCCAAGGCCATCTACGGACCCGGCACCGACATGGCCACGGCATGGGGCACACGGATGTGCGACCAACTCGACCGGCCCGGCGGCGTCGACATTGTGATCGCCGAGATCGAACGCAGCCCGGTCTGCAACAAGGCCGTCGCTTACTTCCGCAACAATTGCAACCGCATGCGCTATGCCAAGTTCCGCAAGCAGGGCCTGTGCGTGTCCTCAGGCGTCGTCGAGGGCGCCTGCAAGTCCGTCATCGGCAAGCGACTCAAACAGGGCGGAATGCATTGGACCGTCCAGGGCGCCAACGCAATCATCGCTCTGCGCTGCGCCTTCGCAAACAATCGCTTCGACGATTTCTGGGAGCGCCGCGCCGCACGACGCGTCGCGTAAACGACCGCAAAATCACAATCGTGACGTGCACCCCATGTCGTCGACGCTGCCGTCAGGCACATGGAACATAAGCCTGATCAGTCTCTCGGAATCTGCACCATGAATACAGACCAGAAGGAACTGATCCTAGAGGAATTTGAGCGTGAACGCGACCGCAACCCATTGGTACAGGCCTATATTGCTCGTTGGGAAAGAGAGAACGATTCCCTTGAAGAGTTTTTTATCAAGAATCTTGAGACGATTCAGGGGGATGAACGCGATGTAATGTTCATCTCAACCCTCTACGGACCCGAGGAATCTAGTGGTCGGGTGCTGCAGCGTTTTGGTCCGATCAACTCTGTACACGGACACCGACGCTTAAACGTGCTTTTCACTCGTGCAAAGCGGAAGATGATTACTTTCACATCCCTCAAGCCCACTGACATCCTTGTGGACGATGCAAAGAATTTCGGTGTGAAAATGTTCCGAAACTGGTTGGAATACTGCAAGACCGGGGATATCTACAGCCTCCAACATACCGGTGGTGAAACTGAGAGCCCGTTCGAGGAGTATGTTGCCCAGCAGATAGAAGCGTTGGGCTGCTTTGTTACCTCGCAGGTCGGTGTAGCCGGTTTTCGGATTGATTTAGGGGTTCGCCACCCTGACTGGCCCTATGGATATATCCTCGGGGTGGAATGCGATGGCGCTTCCTACCACTCCTCAAAATCAAGCCGAGATCGCGACCGCCTGCGGCAGGAAGTTTTGGAAGGATTGGGCTGGAGATTGCATCGGATATGGTCAACTGACTGGTTCAGAAACCCTAGGGCTGAGATCGAGTCGCTCCGAGAAGCTATCGATAAGGCGCATTCAGCAGCTAAGAAAAAACATGTGGGTTGGGATGATCAGAGAGAGGTCATAGGTCCTACCGAAATCAATGTCCACGGTATTGATCAATCCAGAGAGATGCCACGGGATAACATAATTGATGTATCAAATAGACCCTCCTTGGGGACGATGCAAAGCGAACCAAACGACGGTGTTCCTCATCTCCAGAAGTCTGATGACATTCACCATGCCGACGATTTGTTCGGGTTGGTGGATGTTTCTGCTGAGCCCACTGTCTCACTTGGCAGTAGGGTGAGGGTCGAGAATCTTACAGACAGTGGCATGATATTGGAATTCACATTAATTGAGGGGGGCAACGACCCTGATCGTGGGCGCGTAGGGACTCATACGCCACTAGGTGCAGCCCTTATCGACACACAGGTCGGTGACGAGGTTGAGTTTCAGGTTGGCTCATTTATAAAGAAAGCAAGAGTTTTAGAAATACAATGAGGTTGACCCGAAGGTTTAATTTTGTGAAATGGCAGTATCACAAGTTCCTAAATAGCACGAACATGCCTAAGTGGTTCAACGATGAAATCAAATGTCAATACCGGGGGGTGCGAATTTTTCGAATTTAGCCAAAAATTTTTACATTAATCGAATAGTCTGCCACTTACAGATGAAACCAACACCATTACCACTTGGGTAGTTATGTATTACGGCCGGATTTGACTAACAACTCCAGACAGTATCTAATTTGCTGCTATGGTCGAGCGTTACCGATCATTGACATGGTTCCGGATTTTCCCGGAACCTTTTGTTTTTCGGCACCCAGTCGCCTTTCCGCCTCCGGTTGCCAGGAAATATGCCCGCTTGCGTTGCAAGCACATAAATCGATTTGAGCACCTGAATAATGGAGAAACAGATGAAAATGACCAATCTCGCGCGCAGCATTGTACTCAATCTGATGATTGCTGCAGGTCTCGTCGCACCGGCTTCTGCCGATGTTGATTTCCACGATGAAACGGTTGAATGGATCATCCCGTTTTCCGAAACGGGTGGGTCGGCGAAATGGGCGAATTTTTTCGCTCCACTCCTTTCCGAGGCGCTGCCCGGCCAGCCCACCGTGGTCGTGAAATTCATGCCGGGTGCGGGCTCTACCAAGGGAGCGAACTGGTTCCAGAAACAAAAGCACA
>JAJDZM010000133.1 GCA_022824615.1 Candidatus Binatia bacterium
TGAACGTCAGACCCACCTCCTCGCCGGCGACAAGCTGGCGGCCGAGCGTGACGGTGACCGGCGTGTCCTCGCCCTCTTTGAGGGTGGCGCTTGCGGGGGCAAGCGTCACCGGGGTGGGGTCGTTGTCGATGGTCGGGCGGCTGGCTGAGCGGCTGCGCTCAGGGCCCAACTCGTAGCCCGACCCTGGGCGGAGGGTGGCCTGCACCGTGCCGTTCGGACGGTCGTCGTCGGCGTCCTCCTGGAGGGTCGCATTATACCGGATAAAGGAAGTCACCACATCATGCGTACGGTTAGCATCCCCAAATTCAGGGCTTACAAGTTTTCTCTGTCCGTCTCTCGATCCCCCGCTCACATACTCGACGAATTCGAAGTCGAGCGTCTTGTCGCCCGTGTCGGTCTGCTCTATTCTGGACTCTCCGTTCGGGCCGGTTTCTTCTGTGACCCGCAGGTTGACGGAGATGCCCTCGGGGTCGGGGGGGTCACTGGAGAGGGGGGTTCTATCGAGTACACCAGTATACACGAAACGGGCCTCCACTACGAACAGTCTGGTGAAGCCGCCCCCCTCTTGAGCTTCATTATCTGAGGTGTCTACGGTGGGATAGATAACGACTCTCGGTGTGGTGGAAGGGCGCTCGTCGTCTCTGACCGAGATATTGGCGCTTCCAGGGCTCCCCACCGTGTAGGTATCCGGGTCCGGGTTGTCACGGATGGAGACGATCACGTCGGTGGCGTAGGGGACACTCGTCCCATCGCCCGCTCCGGCGCCCCCGTCCCATATGGTATTATTGTTGGTAGGGATCGTGTAGACGGCGGTGGTGCCGCCTGCGGGGACGGTGACGGTCTGGTCGCCCCTATGGGAGTCGGGCAGCAGGTCGGCGAAGACATCCTGCGTCACGTCCAGAAAGACGGTCAGGTCCGCGGCGGGAGCCAGATTCGCGGTGATGGTAAAGGTCGCGGCGGCGCCTTCGTTGACGGACGTGGCGTCGGCGGTGATGGTGACGGACGGGGTGGTCTGGGCGCGGGCCTCCGGGGCAAAGCCGACAAGAGCGGCCACGAGCAGGGCCACCCCGGAGAGCGTGCAACTGAGGGTTCGTAATCTACTGGAATGACTGGAGTTTTTTAAGGGGGGGGGGGGAGTAATAAGTGCAACAGAGGCGCTCTTGAGGAGAGTCGGAAAATGGGAGATGTGCATTATTTGCTTCCTTTCGCCTTCCTGCTATGGGGCCATCCTCTACCGGCGGCCAGATTTTAACAAAGATGTATGCGGTTTGTCTAGTGAGAATGTAACGTCCGTAAGGGTGTAGGGCTGCTGTAGGCTTTTGCCCTCCTAATTACCTCCTCAATGCCTTCTTTGTCAATCAAGTTCTGTATGGCGTTTGGATGACTCCCCCCCCTGGCCCGCCCCGCAAGGGGGAGGGTCAGGGAGGGGGTGCTCAGCAGACAGAGGAACGGGGTGCAAGTGAGACACTACCACCCATTCTCCCACCTCGCCCGCTTATCAAAAATGCGGCCTGGCCGTCGTCCGGGCTGCTAAACGGACTTCAGCCTTACAGTGATACCTCCGTCGCCCGGAGCAGCCGGCTCGCATACGGCCCGAGGTCGCCTATTGGCGCCATGCGATTGCCACAGAAGCTGAAGCCCAGTTTGGCGTCCGGATCACCAAAGGCGATGGCTCCGCCCAGACCCAGATGCCCGAACGATCTGGGATTATGATTATATGAGGTCAACTCGGGGTTGCGCAGCATAAAGCCACCGTTCGACATCCGACACGTCAGCCCAAGCGCGTCGGTCTGATACCACGCCTCGGTCATGGCATGGTCAACCAGAGCCTGACTGAGCAGCCGCCTGCCCTCAAGCTCGCCGCCACAGGCCAGGAGGCAAAACAACCGGGCAACACCACGGGCGACACCCTGACCGTTAAAAGACGGCATCTCCGCAGCCCGATACAATTCGCTGTTAAAATCCTCTTCGTGGTCCTGTAACGGCAAGGGAACCCAGCATTTGCCGAGGAGGGTGTCCGTATCCCGGATCGCGTCCATGAACGGTCCGTGCGGCGCTTCGTAGATTTCCGCACAGCGCTGCTGATCCGCCGCGGACAGACCAAAATGGTAGTCGATGTTGAGCGGCAGACCTATTTCTTCACGCCAGAACTGCCCGATGGTCCTTCCGGTGACACGGCGCACCAACTCGCCAGTCAAATAGCCCAGGGTAACCGTATGATAGCAGCCGTTCGTGCCAGGCTCCCATAACGGCTCTTGTTCCTCGATAGCCCGGACCATGTTGCCCCAATGGTAGGCGTCACCTTTTCGAGCCTTGAGCGCACCAGGGATAGCCGCCTGGTGAGCAAGCACGTGGTTGACGGTAATACGCTCTTTGCCGGCTTGACCAAACTCCGGCCAATAACGGGAGACGGGCTGGTCAAGGTCAATCCGACCCTGCTCGGCGAGGATCAACACCGGCAGGATGGAGAGCGGCTTTCCGACCGAGAACATGCACACGAGGGTATCGCGCTCCCAGGGTTGTGTCCGGGCCCTATCCTTATACCCACCCCACAGATCAACAACCGTCTTCCCATTCACGACAACGGCCACACACTCGCCGATTTCCCTGCCATCGGCCAGGTTCGGCCAGGTTTTGCTCAAGCGCTTCGCGGACGGCCTTGAACGCCGGATCACAGATACCGGCAATAGGTGCGGTGGACGGCATAAGACGGTCTCCTCCTACCGAAAATGCGGCATGACCTCTGTGGCAAACAGCTCCATTGAACGCTGGGATTTTTTCGGATCAAGCCCCGCCATCTGCATCCACATCACCAGATGGGTGACGCGCGTTTCCGCGCTATAGCGCTCGATCTCCTGAATGGCATCGTCCGGAGTACCGACAATGAGCGGCGCCTGGAAAAAGGACAGGTCCTTGACGTGGCGCAGCTCACCCACCGGTGGCACTGTCGGAGTGGACATGACCGAGTCGCTCCAGGGCAAGTCGTCAGCCTCCTTAAAGCGCCGGTCATAGGAACTCATCATATAGTGCAGATGCGGTTCCACATCGTCCCAGGCCTGTTCCCGGCTCTCAGCCACATAGACCGCCCGCAGTTGGGCAATGTGATAGTCGTCCGTATTGCGGCCATACTGCTGGAGTCCGGCATCATACATTTGCTGCAAGTCCACTCCGCCGCTGCCGCCCAGGTGATAGCCCAGCCTTGCGGCCCGGGCGACCGATTTTTCCGCCATCGCCGCGATCCAAATAGGCGGGTGGGGTTTCTGGACGGGCTTGGGAGCCAGGACCACTTCGCGCAGATTGTAATGCTTGCCTTCAAAAGAAAAACTGTCCTCGGTAAAACAGCGCCGGATAATCTCGGTTCCTTCTTCGAGTCGCGTAGCACGCTCTTTGCGCGGAATGCCGAAACTGGCAAACTCGCTCAGCCAATAGCCCTGGCCGAGACCCAGGTCGAGCCGGCCGTTGGAGAGAATGTCAACGGTTGCGGCATCTTCCGCGACCCGCACCGGGTTATGCAGGGGCAGGATGATGATATAGGTCCCGAGCCGAATGCGGCTGGTTTTCATGGCCATGGCGGACAGGATCGGCAGCAGGGAGGGCGACCAGGCGTCGTCCGCAAAATGGTGCTCGGTCGTCCAGATATGATCGTAGCCCAACTCCTCGGCCCGAACCGCCTGCTCGATATGTTCCTGGTAGAGCTGCGGAAACGGCACTTCCCATTGTTTCGGATTCCGAAACGGCAACAGTAACCCAAAATCCATACGTTCCCCTTCTTTCGGCCCCGACCGACCCACGCTTAAAACGTCTCTTTATACGGCCGCAGGTCGATTTCCTGGGCCCAGGCGGTTTTATCCTGGGTATAGAGATGCCAATAGGTCGTGCAGGCCCTCGCGTGCCAGGCGGTGGCAGACCGCCCCGCCAACCCCGACTTCGGCTCCGACGCCGACTACAATCGCTTTCTTTTTTTCGCTCATCCTATCGTCCTCTTTCGCCAGCGGTATAACAGACGGGGGCCGCCACGCTTCGGTATCAGCACTTAAAAGTGTCGCTCGCTTTGCTCGCCCGGCCGAACCGGCCGCACCCGGCTCAGCACGAAGTTCCGGGCGCTCGCATAGTATAAACCGGTGAGCCGGAGCAGACGTTTTTCGGGCTCTTCCTTGCGCAACAGGTCCACATAATGCGCCGGACCCTTGATATACAGACTCGGCTGGCGGTGACGAATTTCGGACATGAAATTAATCACCGAAAAATCGGGATAGCGGCTCTCTATATCCTGGACCCGAAACCGTACAGTCTCTCCTTTTCCCACGGCAAGCGTCACGACCTGACTGCCCGGCGCCAGGCTGATCATCCCATACAGCTCCATGGGCAGACCGCCATGCTGTGCGTGGGCCGGGCGGGCTATGACACATTGCATCAGGAGCAACCCGGCACACACAACGAAAGGACGGAGAGATAATCGCATAGGGGGCCTTAAAATCCCCTCTCCCCTGGAGGGAGAGGGCCAGGGTGAGGGGGAATAAACTTTACGTTAAGACCCCGTTGTTCTTGAGGGTGGCGACTTCGTCAGTCGAATACCCCAACACGCGCTGTAAGGCATCCTCGGTATCCCGGCCCAAACAGGGCGCAGGCCGACGGACCTGACACGGAGTGTCCGAGAAATTCCACGGCACACCGGCATGTTGCCGCACACCGACCTCCGGGTGCTCAAGCTCGGCAAAGAAGGGGCGAGAGCGCAGATGTTCGTCTTCGGCCAATTCCTTATTGGTCACGGCCGGAAAGGCGGCCAAACCCGCGGCCTGGAGCGTGCGGGTGGCCTCTTCCGCGGACAATGTTGTCGTCCAGTCCGTGACCGCGGCTTCGAGGGCATCTTCGTTGTCCTTCCGGTCTGCCAGCGTTGCAAACCGGGCATCACTGGCCAAGTCCGGTTTCTCCATGAGCGCACACAGCCGCTGCCACTCGGCGTCGTCTGCCACGGCTATGCTGACCCAGCGGTCTTCCCCTTCGCAGCGGAACAGGCCGTGCGGAGCCATATGCGGGTCGCGGTTGCCCATCCGCTGAGGTGCGGCGGCGTTCATTTCCTGAGCCATGATCCCTTCACCCACGAGCGCCACCGAGGTCTCCCACTGCGACATGTCAATATACTGCCCCTCCCCGGTCCGGGCGCGATGCATCAGCGCGGCCAACACGGCAAAAGCGCCGTGCAGCCCGCCGTTCGGGTCGCCATAAGAAAACCCGACGCTCATCGGGGGGGAGTCGGGAAAACCGGTCATAGAAGCCAGCCCACTCATCGGCACCTGGGCCGGACCGTAGGATACATACGGGCTTTCCGGTCCGGTCGCACCATAACCGGAGAGCGCAATCATGATGATATCGGGCTTTATCGTTTTGAGGGTTTCGTAGCCCAGGCCCATCCGGTCCATTACACCCGCGGCAAAATTCTCGGCAACGATATCGCTGGCCGCCACCAGCTTTTTTGCGACCTCCAGGCCCTCCGGCTTTTTGAGATTGAGGCAGATGGAGTGTTTGCCCTGGTTGTACTGATTAAAATACCCGCAACGATTCGGCCCGGCCTCCCCGTCGGCAACCGGCGGAATACGCCGTGTGACACACAGGCGGCTCTCCGACTCGATCCGAATGACCTCGGCCCCCAGATGGGCCAGTTGCAAGGTGCAGAACGGCCCGGCCCAGACCCAGGTAAAATCGGCCACACGCACACCCGATAACGGTAACTGCTCAGACATCATGCTTCACCTTCTAGGGGGGATTGGGGGTTAGGGGTTGGGGGTTGGCAGCCCAGCCCCCAACCCCCAGTTCCCAATCCCCAATCAAATGACCTTCGTTTCCTGCAACGCCTGCAATTCTTCCGGCACAAGCCCGAGTTGCCCGCAGTAGACCTCCTCATTGTGCTGGCCGAGACATGGGGCCGGACGGCGCAGGGTCCACGGCGAGGCCGCAAACTTGAACGGTGCACCCGGATAGCGGAGAGTGCCGGCTTCAGGATGCCCGATCTCGGCAAAAAATCCCCGCGCATTGAGATGCTCGGATTTGAGCAGGTCGCCCATGGTCGAAACCGGCGCAAACGGCACGCGCCGTTGCTGCGCCCCGTGGTAGACCTCGTGGACCGACTTGTCCTGCAACCAGTCTTCCAGCAGTGCTTTCAGGGCGTCCCAGTTGACCGAGCGCGCCACAAAATCCTGGAAGAGCTCGGTGTTCGCCCAGTCTGGATTGCCCATCAACTCAACTGCGTTTTGCCACTGGTGCTCTTCGACCGCGAGCACATAAATATAGCCGTCGCGGCAGGGCAGGACGTCCTGGGGAATCAACCGAAAGCCCAGTCTCGACGGCGTCGTCTGATCGTACGGCCAGGCAATATAGTTGTTCTCCATAATGGCGACCAGACACTCTTGGACCGAGATGTCGACGTGCTGGCCTCTGCCCGTCCCGAGTCGGGCGTACAGGGCTCCCAAAGAGGCAATGCCGGCGTTGACCCCAGCCTGGAATCCGGCCTGTTGACCGGCGGCCTTGAGGGGCGGCAAGTCCGGTCGTCCGCCCGCTCCACCCAGAAAGACAATGCCGCCCGCAGCCCACATGGTTAAATCATGCGCGGTGTACTCCCGGTGCGGGCCGGTTTGGCCGAAGGGGGAAATCGAGGTCATGACCAGCTTGGGATTCTGCTGGGCCAGGGCCTCATACTCCAAACCGAGAGAAGCGATCTGGGTGGGATGATAATTATGGACCACCACATCCGCGTCCTTGACCAGTCGCTGGAATAACTCTCGACCTTGTGCCGTCTCCAAGTCCAGCGTCACCCCGCGCTTATTCGTATTCAGATACAGAAACAGGCCGCTCTTTTCGGGATGGGGGATATTCTCCGGGTACGGCCCGCGCTGCCGGGCACGATCACCGCCCGGTTCTTCGACTTTGATTACCTCCGCACCCAGGTCGGCCATCAGCTTGCCCGCATACGCAGCCGCGACCATGTGACCGCATTCAACCACACGGATACCATGCAGGGGGCCCGGAGCCTGGGGATCAGGCATGGAGGAAGGATGTTCGCTCATAGTGTTCCTATCTCACTACAGATTCAGTATCGGGCCATACGAGGGTCGATCTCGTTGGCCCAGGCGTCTATCCCGCCCGCCAGATTGACGACCTGCGCGAAGTCGTGTTGGCGCAGGAAGTGGACTACGCGCAGACTCCGCACCCCGTGATGGCAGTAGACCACAATCTCGGCCTCAGGGTCGAGTTCGGGCAAACGGCTGGGGATATCGCCCATCGGAATATGGATCGAGTGCGGGAGTTGCACCAGCGCCACTTCTTCGGCTTCACGGACATCGAGCAGCACAAAGTCTTCACCTGCGTTTCGTTTCGCCTGGAGTTCGTGAACGCTGATTTCGAGAGACATCAGACACCATCTTTCAGTCGTGCTGTTTTGACGACAGAACGGCCGGTCTGATACTAGACAACGGACCCGTGCTGGGCAAGGGTCCGGCAGGGGCATCTCACAACAGTAAGGAGGCAGATATGGCAGATTCCGAACGATATGAAAAAGGTGCGGCAAAGATGAAGGAACTCTTCGGCGTAGAACCCCGACCGGGCAGCATGCACGAGGATTTTCTGGATATCACGGTAAAAAATCTGTTCGGCGATATTTGGGGCCGGGACGGTCTGGCCATCCAAGAGCGCTCAATGATTACCATGGCCGCCCTGACTGTGCTGGGCCGCGACCCGGAACTCAAGGTTCACATCCGCGGCGCGCTCAACATCGGCATCAGCCGCGACAAGATCAACGAGATCATGATCCACCTCGCCCACTACGGCGGCTGGCCGGTCGGCGTCAACGGCCTGCGCATCGCCAAACAGGTGTTCGACAGCATCGACGAGAAAAAAGCCAAGAGCAAGTAACGTCACTCGATAGAGTAGAGCCGCCATGTTTCAGGCGCAGGTGAGGGGCTCTTGGCCCCTTTCCCGCTCCCTTTGGACCTTTACTTATCCACTTACTTAGCCATAGATTTATCCATATAAATAAGACTATAGATATCCTCATGGAAACAATCGTTCCGATCTCGGATCTCCAGAGTCAGGCCAAGAAAATTATTGAGCGCGTGAAGAATACGCGGGACCCGGTCGTGATTACGCAAAGAGGCCGGCCGGCGGCCTTGCTCGTCAACTACGAAGATTACGCTGGGATGGTTGCGACGTTGGAGGAGATGAGCCAACCTGACTGGCGGGAACGGCTGAGGGAAGCCGAACGCGACTCCCAGGCCGGTAAGAGTATAAACCTCGCGGAATTCAAAGCACGACGGGCCAGAAAAGAGCGGAGGCGTGGACCAAAAGGTTAAGCTTCTTCCTCGTGCGGTCAAAGAGCTCGAAGCCCTGCCTTCTTCGGTCCAAGACCAGATCATCAGTAAGCTGGAACTCCTCGGTGAATTCCCCTTTATGGGCCCGGCTATGTTCGATGCCTTTGAAGGATATCGAGCACTCTTGGTAGCAAAGAACAGATACCGGGTTATCTATCGGATTGTTTCAGGCGACACGGTAGAGATCGCGTATATCAGGCGTTGCTCCAGGCAAACGCATCTTCGCGCCATACGAACGGAAGAGTAGTCGCCGCGTCGCTCAATCACGTTTTCGAGAGGTGTCCGAATGCCACACCTGACGCTCGGTGTCGATTTGGCGGCACAGCCGGAGAACACGGCGTATTGCCTCATCGAATGGGTCAAGTCGAAAGCTCGGATCATTGAGCTTCATTGTGGAGCGGACGACGCGAGACTGCTGGAAATATTTGACCGCTCGAACAAGATCGGCATTGACGCCCCTTTCGGCTGGCCGACCGCATTCGCGGATGCCGTTTACGCGCACCAGCGTCGGAACGTGTGGCCTGCCGTCTCTACCGCTTCGCTCCGATACCGGACGACGGACCACGTCGTGCGTGAGCGCATCAAGCGCTGGCCGTTAAGCGTGTCATCGGACTTGATCGGTGTCACGGCCATGCGCGCCGCCCGCTTGCTCTCTGAGAAAGGACGGATTGATCGCAGTGGCCGCGGTCGCTTTGTTGAGGTGTATCCCGCCGCCGCTCTGCATATCTGGGGTTTCCCTTCCACTGGCTACAAGAAGAAACCGGGAGAGGAAAAACGACGGGTGGTAACGCGCCGGTTGATTAGCACCACAAAAACGTGGCTGGATTGGCCGATTGACGTGAAACGCGCATGCGAGAAAAGCGACGACGCGCTTGATGCTGTCGTAGCCGCTCTTGTCGCTCAGGCCGCAGCCACGGATCAGATCACACCCATTCCACAGGAACATATGGCGACCGCCAAACGGGAGGGGTGGATCGCCCTCCCCCGCGACGGCTCTTTAGCCAGTCTGGCCGCAGATGTGTAAATCCACACGTCTCCAGGCTGGGACTCCGAGATGACGCCTCAGATCTATCTGTAACGTCCGGCCTCAATCAGTTCCTGGCGCTCAAGGAGCCGTTCCGTGCTATTGATTCTCAGGAGCGCCACGGTTGCTCTCCCTATCCCGGAGAGCGGAACGATTGTCGCTCCTTGCAGCAAGAAATGGTCTTTCCATTGCTGCCGGCGTGGATGAAAGAGTGGGACAATTTCCTGTGTGTCCGGGTCGAGCGCGGCCACATCGCTGCCCTTGTAGCGATTACACAGCATGCACGCATAGGCCAGATTGCTCCGTGTTGTTGCGCCGCCATGTTTTCGGGCCAGAACGTGGTCAATCTGATGGGCGGCGTAGCTATCGTCTTCGTGGATCAGGCAATATTCACACCGTCCGGCAGCCTGGCGTTGAACCTGTTGCCGAAGCTTCGCCGAGACGCGCTGACTCATTGCGCGAGCTTTTGTCGTAAGCGCGCCTTCACCAGACGCATAAAATGTTCCAAGCGCTCAACCTCATCAAGCTCAGCTTGCTCGTCAGGAGTCAGCGTGCCATTCCGGTTCTTTTCAAGCAATGCCTCAACGCGTTCTTGCATCCCTGGTGAGGGATGAAAGGAAAGCACACGCTCTGCTATCGCAGGTTCGGCAAACAGATCGACAATCTCATCGTATGCGACAGGCTGTAGCGTGGCCATAACACCTATCTACCATGGCCCTCTCGTCCGGGCCAGCAGAGACATTACACCGCCAGCAAACGTCGATACCCCTCCAGCATGCCCGCACCCGCTCCCGACGCGTAGGACACGTTGACAAAGATCACCTCGTCCACAACACCTTCATACTCCGCCAAACGGCGGCGGCATTCCTCTTGTGTTCCGGCGATGGTAACGGTATCGACCACTTCGTCGGTCATGGCCTCTGCCGCTTTCTGGATATTTCCCTCAGGTACATGCTTCAACGCCGCGTCTGCCGCGGGCGAGAAACCCTGTTCCCGCAGCATGTACTCGTAATACGGATGCGGCAGGGGGGAGAAGAGACGACAGATCGCTTCACGCGCGGCCTGGCGGGCGACTTCACGTTCCTCATGCACTGAGACAAACGAGCCCATCAGAAAGCCGAGGGCGTGCGGGTCCCGGTCTGCCTCTTCCGCAGATTTTCGGGCTGCGGGCTGAATCACATCACGTGCGTACGGCGCGGATAATATCGCGCCCATAGCGATACCGTCCGCGACCCGGCCGGCGACGCGGACCATACGGGGGAAAATCGCGGAGATGTATATGGGAATGCTCTCGCGAATAGGCGTCACTGCCGGAACCCAGTCCATCTGATGAATTTCGCCCTGGTAGGAGACGCGCGAGCCGGCGGGAGTCCGGACGATTTGTTTGAGGTTTTCAATATACTCGGTCATTTTCCGGTAGGGTTTCTCGTGCGGAACGCCCTGCCACTCGGCGTTAATATGCCGGTTGCCGCTGCCGACCCCGAGGAGCAGCCGTCCGCCGGAAATCTCGTCTACATCAACCGCGCTCATACCGGCAATAAAAGGGCTGCGGCCGTAGGCGTTCAGCACGTAGGAACCAATCCGGACCCGTTCGGTTGCCAGGGCGAGGGCGGTCAACGGCACGAAGGCGCTGCGCCAGGCTTCGGTGACATACAGAGAATCAAAACCGGCCGCTTCGGCTTCTTTGGCCACGACCATCATGTCGCGCTGCGACATCCCGCCTCCGGGGAAAATCAGTCCGCGTTGCATACGCCTCTCCTTATTTCGTGTCCTTATTGACCGAGCCCTTATTTACCCACAACTCTTATTGACCCAGAACAAGAGCCCCGTCCCGCACCGCAGGTTTGCCCTCTTCAGTCCGTATCTCAAACCGCACCACGTCGCCCTCCGCACTCGCTTCTCTCGATACGATCCGGACAGTCAGACGTGAGGGCATGAACACCATGGCCCCAAAGCGCCCGGTTATCCGTTTGACCCGTTCCGGGTGACCGTCGGTTTCCTGGGCAATGACACAGGAGATACCATGCGCCAACGTTGCCGTTCCGTGCAGGATCAGCCCCGGCAATCCGTACTGCTCGGCTACCGCCGGGTCGGTATGAATCGGATTCCAGATACGCGCGCACTCGGTATAGACATGGGCCGCCCCCGCCGAAATCGCCACCGGGATTTCCGCCTTCGCTCCAGTTACTGCATCAAGCGGTTCCAACGGAGACGGTATGTCGGAGACCGGGCTAGCCTCTCCCTCGACGTCAACCCCACGAAAGAGCGTTCCGTACCAGGTCGAACAGACCGGCTGACCATCGGCGTCCCGAGTATCGAAACGAACGGTCTGGTAGGCACCCGGTTTACGCTGTTCAACGCCGGCCACGGTTGCCTGCGTTGTCAGCTTTTCGCCCGCCCGGATAAGGCGGTAAATGACCAAGTCGTGCGTGGCATGAACGCCCCGGAGGGCCTCTTCCCGTTTCAGGGCACTGTCTCGCATGGCGAGCATGACCGGCCACTCAATACAGACCGGAAAGAGCGGATGGGCAACGATCCCGTCCGGCCGACAGGTGTCCATATAACAGGGTAGATAGTCGTCGAGTCCGGCCGCGTACGACATGACCCACCGGGGATCGATTTCGCTGACAACAGGTTGTCCGACAAGGCCGACCGTTTCTGAATGCAGTGCCATGACCGTCCTCCTTAACATCCTCTTCCAGAGAGTGAATGCCTTAGCCTGATACCGTAATCTCGCTCGTCCTGCCACCTTTGCGCACTTCTATGCGCATCGGCATGGCCGCGGCGACCTCTTCGACATGGGTAATAATGCCTACCATCCGGCCTTCTTCGCCCCGCAGTCCTTGCAGGGTTTCCGTGACCATCTGCACCCCTTCCCGGTCCAGTGTCCCAAAGCCTTCATCCAGAATCAGGCATTCGGTCGAGGTCTGGGCGGCCCGGCCGGTCGCCACGGTCCGAAACCCTTGCGACAGCGCGAGTGCAATAGCGAGCGAGGCTAAAAACGTTTCTCCACCCGACAGCGAATGGGTGGGCCGGGCACGACGTTGATCTTCATGGTCAACAATCTGGAGCGTGATCGCCTTCCCCTTATGCGCAATATCAAACACATATCGTCCGTGGGTGAGGCGTTGCAGATGAGCGGACGCATCCCGCATCAGGGCCTCTATGGCTCCCCGCGACAGGAAATCGGTAAATTCCGAGCCCAAGAGCTTACGCAGGTCCGAGGCCAGGCGTGCTTCACTCTGTGCGGCGTGCAGCTTCTCTTCTTCTTGCTCTTTCTCCTGCCAACGCCGTTCGGCCTCGGCGTGTTCCGCCTCCAAACGCCCGCGCTGTTCCTGGAGAGACATCATCTGTCCCCGGACCGTTTCAAGTTGGGGTTTGATCTGCTCTCCGTCTTCGCCGGTGTCAGTGAGGTTGTGTTGAGCAATCGCCACCTGAAGCTTTTCCCGCTCCTCCGCAATCGTGTTGGACGCCTGTTGCTGCTTCTTGTGTGACTCTTCCAGCATTTGTGTTCGGGCTTGAAGGTCGGCCTGTGACTTAGTGGCTTGGCGTTCCGCCTGTTCTCGCCTCGCCCGTGCGTCTTCTTCACGCTGCAACAAGTCGGCGTGCCGGGTTTGTTTATCTGACAGCGCGTTGAGTTCACTTTCTACATCTTCGGTCTGGGGCAGCGCCGCGTCTTCCGCCAGACCAAGGCAGGTACGCACGGCCTGCGCTTCGCGCTCGGCTCGGAACAATGCGCCTTTGTACTCGGCGGCAAGCAATTTGAGGTCGCCGTCTTTTTGGACCTGGGTTGTGTGCAACGAATTGAGTACCGCTTCGAGTTGACGTAAGGCTTTCTCCGCCGTCTTCATCTGTTGCTCCGCCTGCACGACCGTGGTCCGACGCTGCTCAATACTCTGCTCAGGGTCACCATTCGTGGCGAGAAATGCAGCAATCTCACGTCCGAGCACTTCCAACTCGCGTGTATCGGCCTCCAACCTTTCAGTTGCCCCACGCAACGCTTCAGCGAGCTTTGCCTCCTCTTGTTGTGTGGCTTCGCGTTCGTCTGACAGTCTCGCTTTTTCCTGTTCGGCGGAAACAACCTGAGCTGCCATGTCTTTGAGCGCCGCGCTCAGTTCTTCTTGCTGAGTCTGTACAGCTTGAAGGGCTTCGGAAGGAGACGCATAGCCAGGGAACCGTGACACAAAGCTGTTCCGGACTTTTTGCCTGAGGCGTTCGCATTCCTTCAACCCTTGCTCCGCAGAGTCAAGCCTTTCCTGAAGGGCGCTCACAGTGGCATAGGCTTCTTGCGATTCCGTGCGTCTTTGTTGGGCGGCCTGTGTGGCCCGCTCCATTTGAGCCTGGAGTGCCTTCAAATCCTCCCCTGCTTCTTGAGACGCAGGAATTTCGCTGACGGTTGTCTGACACACGGGGCAAGGGTCGCCGACGTGAAGTGTAGCCCGGAGATGGGCGGCTTCGTGCTGGCGTTGGTTGTCTTCAAGCGCGGCGCGGGCCGCTTGCTCCTGTTCTTCGGCCTGGACGAGCGTTTGACGGACCTGCTGGGCTGTATGTTCGGCTTGGGTGAGCGTAGTACGGGCAGCCTCAAGTTCGGCTCGGACGCGCTCTTCCGACGCAGTGGCCTCTTGCAGTTCTCGGCCCAGGCGTTCGGCTTCAGCGATCAACTGGCGCTTCTGCCGCTCATCTTCTTTTGCTCTTTCGAGTTTGTCTTTCAGTTCTCGGACGGTCTGCTCGCAGCTCACATCTTGCCGCTTCAGGTCATCCAGACGGTGTTGGGTCGCGGTGTGGTCCTGGCGGAGGGTCTCTATCCGAGCGGTCAGTTGCTGTTGTTCCTGTTGCAGTTCTTTCCAGCGTCTTGCGGCACCGAGCTTTTCCGTCAGTGCGGTCACGTCGCCGGCTTCGACGATAAGCTGCTCAAACGTAGTGGTGTAGGTCTGATATTGAGACTGCGCCTGCTCGACCTGCCGCGTATGGGATTCGATCTTTTGGGCAAGCGCCTCAATTTCCTCCCGAACACGAGTCTGTTCTGCGTTTTTCTGCTCGGCCTCCTTTCGGGCAACCACCCATTCCTTGAGATGGGCAACTGCACGTTTGACAACTTCGTGCCTCGCCGTATCGTATCCTAGCGATTCTCGCTCCTGACCAATTTTTGCCAATTCATCTGTCAGGCTGGCAACATTGGCGGTCGCCTCATCGGCTTTCTTTTGCGCCAGTTCTTTCTCCTGATTCCGATTCTGCACTTCCTCCTGAAGCTCGGTCACACGACTCCGCAAGCTGGCTACGTGATCGACCTGTTGGGCCACACTTTGCAAAAGTTTCTCTTGCTGAGAAACCTGTTCAATACGTTGGTCGAGTTTGGACAGCTCATCTTTCTGAAGCGCAATATGCTCCTGACTCAGACCGGCGTATTGGGCCAGAGTTTCACGCAGCGTTTCCGCCCGGGTTTTTTTCCGATCGGCCACGAGTTTGGCCTGGTCGGCCACCCGGGCGTACACACCAAGCTCCAGGATTTTCGCCAGTAACTCGCGCCGTTTTTTCGGTTCGCTGGTGAGAAACTCGGCATACCGGCCTTGGGGGAGGATGACGGTTTTGGTGAAGCTGTCAAAGTCGAGGCCCAGGAGGTCTTCAATCCGCTTGGTAAGACGCGCGGATCCGGAGACATCCTGTATCCACTCTTCCCCCTCGTGTTCGCTGAGACCGGATTCCGTAATCTTCCCCGTTCGTCTAACGGCCCGAAACCAGCGCGTTCCAAGCGTAAAGTCGAGCGCGACCTCACACGTCTGCTCTCCGGTCGAGACCACTCCTTTGGAATCCGCACCGTAGCGTGCGGTGCGACCATACAGGCACCAGACCATCGCATCGATGAGCGCGGACTTGCCGCTGGCCATCGGGCCGGTAATCGAGAACAGGTCGAGTTGCGAAAAGTCGACTTCGTGGACCTGATCGCCTGTCACCCGAAAGGGCATGAAATTTTTGAGGCTGAGTTTCTGTGGGCGCATGGCTTTAGTGGGGGACTGGGGATTCGGGATTCGGGGTTGGGGGAAGGTTCCCAATCCCCAGTACCCAATCCCTAATCCCCAGTAGTGCTGACCTCCTGATACAGCCGCTCAAACAGGGCCACGAGTTGAGGCTCGGGCTCTGCGCCGCGTTTTGACTTGTAATAGTCGGTAAAAAGTTCTGCCGCGGGTCGCTCCTTTGGATTGTGGGCCGTTTCGCCAACGGAGTCGTTTGCCTGCGTCTCTTCAAACCGGAGCGAGACGACACCCGGCAACGTCCGGATTTGCTCGATCAGCTCAGATGTTTGGCCCGCCGGCTTTAAGACGACCTCAACCCACGCATTGGTGAACTCTTCCGCCTGCGACAGTATCTCCTCAGCGGTTCCCGTCCGGCGCAACAGTGATTTCCCTGCGGTTAGCGCGATGGGCGAGATTTCCGCCGGTTTCCCCGGATGGGCCTCAACAAGGCAGACGCTTTTGTCCTGGCCCCGCTCGCCAAAGTCCATTTGCAGGATCGATCCGGCATAGCGCGCCTGCGCCCGTGTTCCGCCGACTTTCTGGGGCTGATGCATATGCCCCAAGGCGACATAGTGCACCTGACCGGGGAAGATGCCGGGATCGACAGGAAAGACGCTTGAGCGCCATTCACCTCCGCCAAACTCCGTCCCGGAAACATGGGCGTGGGCGAGCAGGATGGATACCGCATTGGGGTCCATGTGCAGCGTCGCTTCCTCCAGGGCGCGGAGATGATCCTGCACCATGCTCGCATACGTACTCAAGCGTTCAGTCTCGCTTTTGTCGGTTCCTTCGGCCGCAGTCAGGACGCGGTGGGGATGCAGGTAGGGCAGACAACTCACCAGCGCTCGCTCCTCTCCGGTTCGTTGGGGAATGGAGACAATGAGGTCCGACGGGGTTTCACTCATGTCCGTCATCATATGCACCTGGAGCAAATCACCCAGCGGTTTCAGGGTGCGCAGGCGGGCGGCGTCATCGTGGTTGCCGGGAATGACGACAGAGACGATATTGTCGCGGGCGAGTTGCGCCAGGGTGTGCGCCACCAGTTCTTCGGCAGCCAGCGGCGGACGCCGCTCGTGAAAGACATCCCCGGTCACCAGGACGGCGTCAACCTGCTCGCGCCTGGCAATATCGACAATCTCGGCAAACACCGCCCGGTGCTCATCCATCCGCGAGCGATTACGGATAGTCCGGCCCACGTGCCAGTCTGAGGTGTGAAGAAACTTCATGCCCGTAGCTTAATATTCGCTTTCCCGGACTCGGGACAGCTTCAGAGCGGGGGGCGGCAGTTTCTGCTCATCCGCCCGAGTCGCCCAGGCCGGCATGGGGAATAGAATCGGGACCGGGGTGGGAATGTCGGGTTGAGACACGATCATCCGCCCGGAGGTTAAAATAGCGGCCCGCTTACGCAGGGTTGGCGGCAGAAAACCATATTCGGCGCGTTCGGCTTCGGCGGCATCCAGCCGGCCGACGATCCGAAAGGCGGGATTGGCAACAATCCGCCGCTCCACCTCGGAGGCGGTTTGCTGCGCACCGATCAGAATCGTACCGCTGGACCGCCCCCGCTCGGCAATTTCAAGCAACCGCTCTCGAATTGGAGACCAGCCGTCCCGGGGCGCGTAGCGGTTCAGTTCGTCCACAACGATAAAGCACAGGGGTTCCGCTGAGCCGGTCGCTTCTTTTTCTTCCTGAATCTGTTGTAATACCGAGCCTACCACAAAACTCTTGCCCACCTCGTACAGTCCGCTCAGGCTGACCACGGTCACCTGCTTGTTGCGCCAGTTGATCGCGTGTCGGGCCGCATCAGAGTCCGCGGGGTCGCGAATAAGATACGAGACCTTGTCTTCCGCGCTGTACAGACGACGCATGAACGCGCCGACCGTACCGGACGAATGGTTAGTATTACTGGCAATGGCCTCCATCGCTCGGAGGAGGGTCGGAAAATCGCGAACTTCGGTCAAAGCAGCCGCGCTTTCCTCCTCTTTGCTTTCATCTTCTTTGTCAAGTGGCAGCAACACGCCCGGCCCCGGACCCTCTTTCTCGGCGTCTTCGGCCGTCTCGAGGAGTTTGCGTTCCACCTGATAGGTCAGGGCTGACAGCAAGGAGGCGTCTTCCCCGCCTTCAGAAAACAGATAGCGCAGCAAGCGCTGCCGGCAGAAATCCCGAACCGTCCAAAAATAGGGCGTGACCTCATCCGCCTTACGGGAGCTGACCTTGGGCATGATCGGTCCGTGCGCGTTTTCCGTAGGCGGGACGTAGAATTGAACCGAATCAAACGGCTCCGCCGGCAAACCCAGTTGGGCGTAGAGGGCCTCGTTTTCAACGTCCATGACGTTACTGGCCTTGTCCAGGAACAGCAGGTCCTCGCCTTTGACATTGAAAATAATCGCGTGGGTGTTTTTCGCGTCGGTCAGATGCCCGCAGTGCAACAGACTGTGCAGCAAGAAAGTTGCGTAGGTCGTTTTGGTGGCAATGCCGGACACGCCGCTGATATTCATATGCGCGCCCTTGCGACCGTTCAGAAAATCGAGGTTGCCGTATACGACTTCCTTACCGGACAGGGACAGGCCAATCGGGAACTTGCGCTCCATCTTGTCCATGAACAGGGCTTGCGCGAACTCTTCATCCTCAACCGTGCGAACCGGGTCACCCGGCATCGGCGGATAATAATACTCCGGTATCAAGCGGGTCACCTTGACGTGCGCGGCGATAGAGAGTTCAACCGGCAGACCGCGTTCCGCCTCAACCACGTCGGAGTCAAACGTCGAGCCCTGATGGCGGGCCCGGACAATATCGACCATGCCGAATAGTTTCAGCGGTCCGTTGGGCGAGTCGGTCTCGACCACAATAGCATCATCAACCTGGATTGGTTCGCCTTCTTCGAGCCACACCCAGAATTCGAGCGGGGTGGCATCTTGCGTGCCGATGACTCTCCCCATGCGTTCTCCTTTCCGTTTGGCTATACCTGGTTCAGGAGGGCCTTCTCAATACACCGCCGGACCAGCTTAGGGTCACCCAGCCGGTGCCGCAGCCGTCGCTCCAGTCCACCGATGGGAATCAGGTTTTGGGGAGCGCGGGGGTCTTTTGGCGCGCGGGAGGCCAGCGCTGAAACAGCAAGCGCGGCTTGGTCTAACAGTCTGACCGCCTGCTGAATACCAAGTCCAAGCTTGACTTCTAGGCGCACCAGTCCGGTAAACGGATGCTCAATCGGTCGCGGATTCGCCAAACGCAGATAACAGGTGAACACCTCAAAACTTTTTCGCCGGCTGCTGCCAGAGAATTGGAACAGCGGTGTTCGTTCACCCGGCTGAAGCTGTTCGAGAATTTTTGCCTCCTTGGGTGCGAGGTACATACGTTGAATCGTTTTGATGACCCCGACAACTGAGGAGCTATCGCTTAAAAAGGTCAGATTCCCGTCCGCAAGGATGAGACGCTCGTTCCCGGACAGCTTTCGGGCCAAATCGACCTCGGCCTGACGCATTGCGGTCATGAGGCTTTCACGTAAGGAGTCCGGAGTCAGGTCCGACGCACTCACACTGCGGTAGCGCATCGGAATCTTTCCACCCGTCCCTGCCGTAACGACCACATCCTGTCCGGATTGCCCCCCGCCAACAATAAACAGACGGTCGAGCTGTTCCTCGATAATCTCAACGCGCCGCCGATCGATAACGACCGCCCCGGCTGCATACGATCCGAACAGGGC